>JANYFI010000297.1 GCA_025362765.1 Ferruginibacter sp.
CTGTTTTTTGTAGCATGGTATACCAGTAAAAATTCCAACAACGATTCTTTTTTTATTGGTATACCATGCTACAAAAAACAGTAATAAAAAATAACCTGTTACAAAATATAAAAGTGTTGATGGCGCCATATTGAAAAATAATTAAAATTTAATGACGCTAAATTAGCAGATGTAAAACTATTTGATGAATTTTAGTCAATATACCTCTTTATGACATTTCAATCCATGGCAGTTTTTTGCGGCAGCAAAACAGGCCACAATGATTTATTCGCAGCGCACGCAGCAGAACTTGGTTACTTACTGGCAGAAAAAAAAATAACGCTTATTTATGGCGGCGGTAATAAAGGGCTGATGGCTTCTGTAGCAGATGCAGTACTGGAAAAAGGAGGCAGGGTTACAGGCATTATACCACGTGCATTAACGGAATGGGAACACCAGCACACAGGCATTACAGAATTAATTGTTGTAGAATCAATGCATATTCGCAAACGAATGCTATATGAAAAATGTGATGCGGCCATTGTATTACCCGGTGGCTACGGCACGCTGGATGAAATGTTTGAAATGCTTACCTGGAACCAGCTGAGCATTCATGATAAACCGATGTATATTTTAAACAGTGGAGGTTTTTATGATGGCCTTTTATTGCACGTCAGCAAAATGAGAGAGGAAGGCTTTTTGTACCATCCTCCTAAAAATAGTTTTACTGTTGTTGAAACACCGCAGCAAATTTTTGCAACGGTTTAGTAATTGCTACGTCTGTGTCTGCCTTGAAACAACCCTATATTATAACCTGCCTTTATGATAGGCTGTACCCTGCCATAATAGTCTACATAAGGTGAGTTAGGAAGTTGCGCAACATCAAACATAAGCGACATATAAAAGTAACTATTATTTCCTGCATAGCGGCCGCTGGAATAGCCTACTCCAAGCAATAAACTGTTTACATCTGCTTTACCCGATGCCACAGTACCTATACCTGGTTCTATTACTTTAGACTTTATAAAATTATGTTCATACTGGGCCTGCAGGTATAAAAAATTAAGCGGAAAAACTCTTATAAACGCACCGGGGCCAAAATCTGTTTGCCTGTATTTAATACCGCTATAATCTTTCTGCCCCTGGTAAATAACATTCATACTAAGTGCGGCATCGAGCCATTTAGTGAGGCTGTAGCCAAAATAAGGACTAATTCCCAACGTAGTACCACTATAAGTACCTGTACTAAACGCCAAGGTAAGATCGCCACCCGTAAACAATTTTTCCTTTTGAAATCCCCTAACCGGTTCTTCTTCGGGCTCATTTCTCTGTGCAAAAACGGCTACTGAAAAAACAGTCACACCAACTAACAGCAATATCTTTTTCATTTTTTCCTTTTGGAGTTATAGACAAAATATGTTTCCATTTCTAATAAAAATAAGCTTTTGTAAAAATCGTATAAAATATTGAGTTATAGCTTGTTCAAACCTTAACGAACCGCTAAAAATTGTTAATCATTCGTAAAGGTGTTTATTTAGTGGAAAAGAAAGAGTCGGGGAATTTTTCCGGGAGATTATTATTGGTACGAACAAGGCAGGCAATTAAAACCGGGGGCACATTACCTGGTGTGTTTCTCCGGTAGCATCGCCATAAAAACCTTTCTTCAATATATTAAATTCCGAAGCGCCCTGCATGTTATTGAAGTTTCTTAAAGAAGAAGTGGTGGCATCATAACTAAAAGTAAAGCGCACGTTTTTTATTTCAAAACCAATCATTGGTATCACGGCGTCACCGGCACGATAATATAATCCCGCAATTAATTGCGTAGCGCCGCCGGCACCTGAAAGATTATAATTGGCATTTAGCCCAAATACCAGTTCTGTTGATTTTGCCTGCGTAGTAAAATAGGCATTGGGGTTTAAAATAACACGGTCATCCACTTTTAGCAGGGCATTTACAAACCCTATATGGCGCATAGACAATGTAGAGCTGTCAGCATTATCACTAAAAAAAGTTTCCTGCGGGCGGTTTACATGGTGTATTGAATACCCGCCGTTGATGTACACATTTTCGTTGGGAAAATAAGCGTAATTCAATCCCACCTGCATATCAAAGTAACTGGCACTATTGTTAACCAGTACTACGTCAGTGGGCGTATTGGCATCAAAAAATTTTCCGTCAAACTGGTCAGGAAATTTTAATTTACTCTGATCAATTCTTTTGTTTGCCCACCCAAGATTAAAGCCCGCTGTAAGCAGGCTGCTGCTACCCAGCATTTGATGATAAGCTATGGAACCATATACTTTAGTAGACCTCAGACCACCACTACCTGCAACATCGCTTAAAATAAATCCACCAAGGCCCAGCCAGCCATATTCAATCTGGTTTCGCAATACCTGTGCATCACCGAATACACTCACCGTTGTATAAGGAGCTGCCAAAATAGAGGAATATTGATTACGATAACTTGCGCCCAATCTATAATCAGCATCGGGTATAAATCCCGTGTTGGCAGGATTAGTTGTTAATGGCGCATTAAAAAACTGCGAAAAATGTAGATCCTGCGCCTGCACAAAGCTGATCAGTTGCAGGCTGACAGTTAAAATAAATAATATGTTTTTTCGAGTTTGCATTTTTCTTTATGATGATTAATTTCTTTTACCTCAATAAAGTAATATCACCTGTTTTTCTATATTTTTTTCCATCTGTAAACTGAACATCGAGTGTATAAGTATATACTTCCAATGGCTGCAATTTTCCGTTATATGTACCATCCCATCCACGGCTGATATTATCACTAACAAAAATTAATTGACCCCAACGGTTATAAATGCGCCAGTTCATTTTACCAATACCGAATCCCTTTACATTAATCAATGCATTTCTTCCGAATTTTCCAGGAGTAAAAGCGTTGGGCACATCTACCAGCGGTAAAATTTTTGCTGATACATTCATGCAAAAAGTATCTATACACCCGGCAGCGTTAATTGCCTGCAGGCAAACATCAAAAGTACCCGTACTGTTAAACTGGTACAAAGGGTTGGTTTCGGTAGAAGTTTGCCCGTCACCAAAATCCCATATATAACTCGTTGCACCTGCGGAGAGGTTGGTAAAATTAACCGGGGTATTTTCCGGCGCCGGATTGGGCGCCGCAGTGAATTTTGCTGTAGGAATTGTATACACCGTTATAACATAAGTAGTTGAATCAATTTTATTGCAGGTAGAAGTATCAAAAGCAATTAATTTAACTGTATAGGTGCCTGCATTGGGATAAAGATGAACCGGATAAGCATCTGTGGAGGTGGAACCATCACCAAAAGTCCACTTGAAATCCGTACCTCCAAGCGAGGTATTGTTAAATACCGCATTGTAAGGCTGGCAACCTTTGGCGGGTGTTTCAAACTGGGCCTTTACTGAAACTGCCAGGCGAACCTGCTTTGTAACGGAATCCGGTGAATTGCAAAAAACCGTATCATCTACAACCAGTTTTACATTGTAGGTGCCCACAGCAGCATAAGTATGTTGTTGATTACCGAAACCAGTTCTTACAGGAGGAGTTCCATCCCCAAAATCCCAAATAAAACTATTGGCCGTGTACACGGGTATTGCAGCCGTAGTAGTATTGGTAAAAACGTAAGATAGATTGGTACAGGGTTGGTTTTTTACGGCTATAAAATTAGGTTTCACCTCGTTATTACCCACTTTTATGTTAGTGTATGCCGTATCGGAAATATTACAGGTAGCGGAATCAATTGACACCAACATCAATAAATAATTGCCAACTTTATTATAGGTATGCGTAGTAAAATTATTGGGAGCATAAGTGGTGTCTTTTTTAGGGCTATTTATATCACCATAATCCCAGATGTACATTTTCCCTTTTGCGAGGGTATCTGTAAACCTGATGGTAAGCGGTACGCAGCCAATCGTATCAACTACGCCATCGATAGTAGCTTTTACACTGGCACCAATGCCACCAAAATTCATTTCTATTTTAACTGCAGCTTCATTACAGTTAGAAGAACCGTTTACTGACGCCCAAACACCCGGTGTTGTAGGAAAATATCCCTGGGTTCGCGGACCACCACAATTAGCACAAATTGCCTGGTAAATAATGCCGTTAACATCAAAGCGGCTGGTGCCACCATCAACATGATCATCAAACCCGCCTGTTTGGCCATAAAAGCTGCCGAATAACTGGCTTTTAGCATCTTTCTCCAACACAAAAAAGTAGAAATCCCCACCATCAGTGGTTGACTTAATTGCATTGGGAGTTACAGGCATCCCACGGGTTCCTGCGCAGGGGTACTGTCGCTCATTGTTGAATTTTCCGCCCCAGCCTGACACATATACATTCTGGCAACGATCAACCAAAAACGCGACTGGTGAAATATTTGGTATAGCCGAATTGGTACCAAAAACTGTTGAATAGACATATGTAGAAAGATCAGGTTTTAATTTAGCTATAAATTGCTTAGCACCGGCATTACTGTAAGCAGCATTTTTCACCGGCCAGGAGCCAGTAGTTGCACCCATTATATAAGGAAAGC
>JANYFI010000319.1 GCA_025362765.1 Ferruginibacter sp.
GATGGTGCTACCATCCAGGCAGGCCGGGGTGTCCTCAATTTGCCAGCCATCCTTCAATCGTTGATAAAAATAAAATACAGTCATTTGCTTAGTATAGAATACGAAGGCTTCCCAGACAATCCTTTGCCGGCAGTTGCTGAAACCATGGGCTATTTAAAAGGTATGCTAGCGGTGATGCAAAAGAAATAGCGGGCGGTTACAAGCCACCACACTACAATAACCGGAGACCGGCCGCCAGTAAGAATAGCTACGGCGCTTACCCAACAACTATCATTCGCTTGCCGTGAAACCCCGACGCTGCTTAGCTATACGATTAGCTGGCACCAGTTCTCCATTTTTTTTGCTTTGTCTTGCAGCGATAAAATTAAAACTTAGCGATACCTTTTATAATGATTTTTTGTGCGGCACTTTTTGTAATGCAGTGTATTCAACGTCGGGGTTTCACTGAGGTTGTTTTATTATTTGTAGCGCTTGCTGTGAAAACCCCGCCGGAATAGAAGCTGAGCGTTCACCAAAGATTAAATGTACAAGAGTGCGACGCCAATGAAGCTTAATTGAAATACAAATGCCGGGTACATATTTTTTTGCCATCATCATAAAAAAATCAGGATTAGGGAATCCATCGCATGAAAATAAAAATAGCCTGCAATTTATGCAGGCTATTTTTTAATACGCTTCAGGTACTATTAGTTACTTAAATAATTTTGCCGTCAACCCTGCTAGCTTCATTTCCGGTGACGGAACAAACGTAAGCATCACCATTACCCCGATGAACTATGCCAGGTTCCGCACGCTTGGCTCCCGGTCCCAAAATCTTTTGGTAGCAGCCGTTAAAAACTGTTTGTCCAGTTCCATTACTCCTTCATCTTTTACTACGCCGGCTTTATCGAGTAAAGGCATGGCTTCTTTGGTGTAGCCAATTGCTTTCAGGTGTCCGAAGGCATCCATTACCCATTGCACGGCGGCGCCTTCTTTCAGCAGCATGGCAGTACCGGCGGCAGAAAGTATCACTACTACGGCATCGAATAATGGTGACGGTGTTCCCGCCAGCTGGCCGTCTGCTTTGATGGTGGTTTTATCAGACAGTACCAATCCATTTAATTTGAGCGCCACCAGTTTACAGGTGCCGCCCGCTTTTTGAATATCCTTTTTAATTTTATCAATGGCTGCGGCATCACTTCCATCCGCTATCAATATGCCCACACATCTGCCCTGCAATATTGGCTTCATATTTTTTTGAATGGAGAGCGCCGGTGATGGTTTAAAATCCTGTACGGGTTGTGCGGAAGCTGCTTTTGCCGGCAGTGGTATGCCTGCCCCTTTGGCCACCCTGGCTGCAAGTTCTTCTGATATATTGCGCAGGTTGGCGATTACCCGTGGCGGCACATGCGCCAATGTTACCTTGGATAATTCGAACACAGAGGAGGAGGCTTGCTTTTATTGTAACTGGTGATGTAAGTTTGCAGTACTACGAAGTTTGTAAAGCGTTGTATATAGCAGCAACAGCACCGCACCCGCCAGTCAAAAGCAGCCAACTGTTTAAAGACAAAAACCAGGTAATAAAAACTATTTTAAAAATAACCGATATTGTTTTCAATTTTACTTCGCTTATTATTTGTTTATATTTTTTTAAATATTATCTTCCTTTTAAAAAAACTACTGCTTTACAATGAAAAAAATCTTCAAAACAATCGGCATGATCATCTTTGTGCTGCTGCTCATTATTATTGGCATAGTGGGTTATGTAAAATTTGCGTTACCCAATGTAGGTGCGGCACCTATTGTTACCGTTCCTAAAACAACGGCACAGGTGGCAAGAGGCGAATACCTGGCCAACCATGTTACCATTTGTATTGACTGCCATTCTACAAGAGACTGGTCAAGGTTTTCGGGCCCGCCATTGGAGGGCACTGCAGGAAAAGGTGGCGAAATATTTGACCATAAATTTGGTTTCCCCGGCACATTTTATTCTAAAAACATCACACCAGAAGGTATCAGCAGGTACACGGATGGAGAACTTTTCAGGGTGATCACTACTGGTGTAACCAAAGAAGGAAAAGCCTTGTTTCCGGTAATGCCTTATCATTATTACGGACGCATGGATGCAGAAGACATTTACAGCATCATTGCCTACATACGCAGTTTACAACCTATAAAAAATGAAGTGCCGGCTTCGTCTCC
>JANYFI010000338.1 GCA_025362765.1 Ferruginibacter sp.
CACCAGCCATACAATTAATAATACAGTACGGCAGGATGCAATTGGTTTTTATATCGCATCACTTTCTTATAAAACAATTGTGTATAAAGGCCAGTTAACCAGCGGGCAGGTTCGTAATTATTTCCCCGACTTAAATAATAAAAGGGTGGTATCGGCTTTTGGCCTGGTGCACTCCCGTTTTGCTACCAATACATTTCCGTCCTGGAAGTTGGCTCAGCCGTTTCGCTATATTGCGCACAATGGAGAGATCAATACGCTGCAGGGAAACCTTAACTGGCTTAAAGCAAGTGAAACAGGTTTTGTATCTCCTTACTTCAGCAAAGAAGAAATGGAAATGTTGCTGCCGGTAATTACCAGTATGCAATCTGATTCCGCCTGCCTGGATAATATGATTGAGTTGCTTACACTCACCGGAAGATCACTTGCCCAGGTAATGATGATGCTTATACCAGAAGCATGGGATGGCGATGACAGGATGGATCCTGTTAGAAAGGCGTTTTACGAATACCACGCTTCTATGATGGAACCATGGGACGGCCCCGCTTCTATCTCTTTTACCGATGGGAAAATTATTGGCGCTACGCTGGATAGAAACGGCCTGCGTCCTTCAAGATATTGTGTAACAAATGATGATCGTGTTATCATGGCGTCAGAAACGGGAGCGTTGCCGGTTGATCCTTCCATCATCATCGAAAACGGAAGGTTACAACCTGGTAAAATGTTTGTGGTAGATATGGAACAGGGTCGTATCATCAGCGATGATGAATTAAAAAAAGGTATCTGCTCGCAGAAGCCATATGGAGAATGGCTGAATAAATATAAAATCCGGCTGGAAGAATTACCTGATCCCCGGGTAATGTTTACCCACCTGGAAAGCGACCAGGTATTTAAATACCAAAAAGCATTTGGATATACAACGGAAGATTTGGACACCCTTATTGCCCCAATGGCGCTGGAAGGCAAAGAGCCCATCGGTTCAATGGGAACGGATGTACCATTGGCAGTGTTGAGCGATCAGCCGCAGCACTTAAGTTCTTACTTCAAACAATTATTTGCGCAGGTTACTAATCCGCCTATTGACCCTATTCGTGAAAGACTGGTGATGTCACTGGCAACTTTTGTCGGCAACAATGGTAATTTATTAAATGAAGATCCGCTGGCTTGTCATACAGTAGCCTTACAACATCCGGTGTTGTCAAACTACGAACTGGAAAAAATCAGGAGCATTGATACCGGTGTTTTTCAGGCAAAGACATTGCAGATGTATTATCGTGCGGATGGTAAGCCGGATTCAATGAAAAAGGCGCTGGCAAGAATTTGCCGCTACGCCGTTGATGCGGCTGAAGATGGATTCGAAGTGTTGATTTTAACGGATCGTTCCATAGATTCTGATCATGCGCCTATTCCTTCTTTGCTGGCAACTTCCGCGGTGCATCATCATCTTATCCGCAAAGGTTTAAGAGGTAGTGTTGGCCTGGTGGTAGAGGCAGGAGACGTTTGGGAAGTACATCATTTTGCTTGTCTCCTGGGCTTCGGCGCAACTGCCATCAATCCTTACCTCGCTTTGTCGAGCATAAGGGATATGAAAATCACGGGTAAGCTGGTAACGGACCTGGATGTAGAATATTTAAAAAAGAATTACACCAAAGCAGTGAATGATGGTTTGCTGAAAGTGTTTTCTAAAATGGGTATTTCAACATTGCAATCCTACCAGGGCGCACAAATATTTGAAATCATTGGTTTAAACAGGTCTGTTGTTGATAAATATTTCACTGGTGCCATTTCACGTATTGAAGGCCTGGGGCTGGATGAAATTGCCAAAGAAAATTTAGCCAAACACGCGTTTGCTTTTAGCAAAAAAGAAATTCCTGTTGACCGTTTGCCGGTAGGTGGATTATACCAATGGAAACGCAAGGGAGAGTTTCATTTATTCAATCCCCAAACCATACACTTGTTGCAATATTCGACAAGGATGAATGATTATCCAACCTTTAAAAAATATTCAAAACTTGTAAACGACCAGGGTGAAAGAGCTTGTACTTTAAGAAGTTTATTTCAATTTAATTTCCACCGTGCCCCAATTTCTATTGATGAAGTAGAACCGGCAGAAGGCATCTGGAAACGCTTTGCTACAGGCGCCATGAGCTTTGGTTCCATCTCTCACGAAGCCCATAGTACACTGGCTATTGCGATGAACCGTTTGGGCGGTAAAAGTAATACCGGTGAAGGCGGTGAAGATGAAATGCGTTTTGAAAGATCTCCTAACGGAGACCTGATGCGCAGCGCTATCAAGCAGGTAGCTTCGGCAAGGTTCGGCGTTACCAGTTACTATTTAACACAGGCAGATGAATTACAGATAAAAATGGCACAGGGTGCCAAGCCAGGCGAAGGTGGTCAGCTTCCAGGGCACAAAGTAGATGATTGGATAGGAAGAGTACGTCATGCTACGCCCGGTGTGGGATTGATTTCTCCGCCACCACACCATGATATTTATTCTATTGAAGATTTGGCGCAATTAATATTTGATTTAAAAAATGCTAACAGGGCGGCACGCATTAATGTAAAGCTGGTATCCAAAGCAGGCGTTGGAACAATTGCGGCTGGTGTTGCTAAAGCCAAAGCGGATGTGGTGCTGATTGCAGGTAATGATGGCGGAACGGGCGCTTCGCCTATCAGTTCTATTAAACATG
>JANYFI010000365.1 GCA_025362765.1 Ferruginibacter sp.
TAAACGCTTACATAAAAAATTTATAAAACCCATAGCCAGGCTGGCTTTTCCTTTGTGAATTTCAATTTCCCACTAAAAACAATATACATATAATCCCCTGTTTCGCTTTCCTCAAAAATCAATGCTCTCTTTTCCACCTCCTCCTGCTTCATCAGCGGGGACAGCTCTGCGAATATGGTTTCCGGCGTTTCACTAAAAATGCACAATGATTTTAACAACAAAATTTTTTCAATCAGTAATAAACCCTTGTTGCCTGCAGAGGTTGATCTACAATAGAATTTAAGTTTGAGTATAAATGTATCGTTATAAGATTACAAACTTAGTTTAACATACCCTGCAGTTTCGCAAAGTAATATATTTTCTGCGTGGGGTTTTCCCAATATGGTGTTTATGCCGACCGGATATATAAAGAGAACAGCGCTTTATAAAGTAATGATAGGAATAACTTTCATCAGCAAGGATATTAAAAAGCACGATATTAAAATTCTTAAAGAATGCCTCTGGGTAAAGGTTGTGTAATTCCGCTATCCGGTTAAAAATTTCTTACGGTAAATAGATAACATTAAAATGCAACGCTATGTCTTTTCGTACAAGTATCTCTATAATTTCCAGTGCATCTTTACCAATATCCCTTTTTTTCGGCATACCCATCCTCTTAAAGGTTTGTTCATTGTTACTTTACCTAAACATCGCTTGGGCTTAACAAAAAAACTATGCTGGTTGCAGAAGCACTATGTGTTGATATTTTTGTAAAAGTTCGTCATCAATAAATTCTACATCACCCCCATTTTCCAACACTTTTTTTATCACATCATCCACGGTATTTTTTATATAGGAATACGGATGGTAGGATTCCATTACATTAAAGAGTATTTCTTCACCGTTATTTTGCAGTTGGTGACAGGAGAAATTTCTTTCAACAAGGAGTAAACTACCTTTATGAAGCATGGCTGCTTTCCACACATCTTTTACACCCATTGCCAACCGGTTAACAGATTCCGCCTGTTGAAGTTTTTTCAATAAATACCTTTGTTTTACACAGCCCCAATCATGAATATATGGGGCAATAATTTTTTGAATTTGATTTACTGTTGCATCTGCCACTTGATGGTCAACATATTCAATTACTGCATGTCCAAAACGGGTAACCCCTTTAAACTGTTGCAGCAATTCCCCGGTGCCGCAAATAAATAACGGCATTGGATAGGCTTTTAAAATAATCCCCAACGTATTGTCTGCATGCTGTAAAAAACTTTCCAATACTTTTTTCCGGAAGTGTTCCGCATCAGTAAAAACGGCAATTTTATCATTGTGCCCAAGCGGCCTGGCAGTAGTGGTAACAATGCGAATTAATCCGTCTTTTTTTGCTATGTAAATACGGCTTTCTTTGCCCGTTAACAACATAACAAGGTATGTTTCGTCTTGTCTTTTCTTATGTACCACTTCCCTGATGTTGAAACCAGCATCCACACTAATCTTTTCCTCCAATAGTATATCCAGGTAAAATATTTTTTCAAGCACCGGCGACAGGTAAATAGCAATACTTTTTTTATGTGTGTTATAATTTAATCCGGCAATAACAGCACTCAATTTACCTATCATCAACCAGGCCATATCACCAGGGTATTTGTCCAACAGTTCCCGCTCCACTGTAGATGCAGCCCTTGAGAGCATTTCTTTAAGCTTGGATTTTATCGTCATTTTTGGTTCAAAAGGCAGCAGCAGACAAATAAAAGGATGATATTCTATTTCATCCTGTACATCTGCCAGCGGGTATTTTAGCATTATTTTCATTGTAAACATTTTAAATTTATCAACCTGGTAGTAAAGAAATCCAACAACTGACAATAGTCATGGCAAGAATTGGGCTTCAACAATACCAGTCTACACTAATAAAATGGCACAAAGGCTATACCATAACAGAAGTAAAAGTGTTAATTTATTTATTTTAAAAAAAATTACCGGATTTAGTGGTATTTCACCTAATATTCTGCAATGAAGCTCCTCTTAAAATAATGATATGATGCAGGCTCTAAGAACTACGCATAAAATTTATGCTGGTGATAAAAATCTGTTTTTATTCAGGCTAATTTTAGTGTATAAACTAATGAAAAATAGCAACCGTGCTGCGGTTGCTATTTTTTTATTGCTCTTAATAATTATATGACCAAAAAGAAAATACTTATTGCAGACAACGTTCGGAATGGGTACTCCTTTTCAACTTAAGCAATGTCATTTTAATGCACAGATTTCCCTTAAAAAGTTGCCATAGCCAATTAAAAAATAAATTTCCTTTGCTGACGGGCTTTTAATGCCTGACAGCAAAGAAAATTACGACTGCGTGATGCGGGAAATCTTTATAACATCCCGATCCATATTTTATTTATCGCGATGCCTGCAGATAATCGGTTGTGGGCAGATTATAAAACTCAACAATTTCAAGAAGATTTTTTAATGTTTTTTGAGCTCCTGTAACAGTTATCGAGGCTGAAGGAAACAGTAGCTTTAGCTGTTCAGTGGCTGCACTGTTGTCTTTAACAGCATCGGCAAAATTTTCATAATTTAACGGTTGCGGCTGGCCATTTTCTTTTTGAAAAACGTATTCGTGATGCACGCTTTTTCTTTGCCAGTTATTTTTTATTGAAGTTGAATGCTCATAATGAAACAGGCTGATTTTACCATACCGAAGCCTGTTAATATAAATGCGGGCAGGAGTAGTAGACGTATCTTCAGGATAATATAAAATCTTGTATGCGTATGATGTTTGAATGGCGGTATATTCACCAAAACCGATTTTTTTGCCATCCACTGCTACCGCCTTATCATTAACAATTGCTGACGGAAAAAGCGATGTCCTGGTTTGGTACTGTAGTTTTTTTGCGATAATTTTTTCTCCATCCTTCTTAACTATAAACAATTGATCATTGCTTTCCCTTCCTTTTATTTGCTCTTGGTTAACCCTTCTATCGAAAGGCTTTGAAACGGAGCAAGAAGTGTAAAGGACAATGAAGGATAATAAAACAACTGGAGTATACAACTTTTTCATTGGGTTTATTTTGAGGTTACCTCATCTAAACAAACAATGATGCCAGTTTTTTAATAGCTGATAACCAGTCAATTACAATTTTACTCAGCGTGTTTTTTACGAAAAATGGAGACATTTTCTAAAAAATGGAATGCGATCTTATTTTTTTCTAAGGAGTGTAGACATTATTCGAATAGCAACTTGTGTAAGTCTTACCAATACGAACAAGCTGTATATATTAGTCATGCTGGAGGAGAGAATATCCCAAAAATAAATCGCTTTTCTCAGGTTTAAGCTTTCCGCTATCGCCTGACATATTACACGTTAAAGAAAGATATTTTTCACAAAGGGATGACTAAAAAACAATAACAATTAACCGGAAGCAATAATCGGGTTAACCATCTATAACAATGAAAAACCCACACCAGTAGTTAACTTAGTGTGGGTTTAGTTCCTTTAACTGGCCTGGAAATAAGGGCGCTGGTGGCCTCGCCGGGAATCGAACCTGGATCTGGGGCTTCGGAGGCCCTTATACTATCCATTGTACTACGAGGCCTTTGTATTACTTTCCAAAATGACTGAAATTACTGCCGAATATTTTTACCGCTATGGCCAGCAATATTACGCCGAAAAATTTTCTTATCACCACCATTCCATTTGGGCCCATAAATTTTTCGATCCACTTCAATGATTTTAATACAATGTAGATAATGACGCAATTGATAAGAATACCTAAAAAAATATTTACATCCGCATAATTGGCCTTTAAACTCATGATGGTGGTGAGTGTACCGGAACCCGCTATCAGCGGAAATGCAATCGGTACCACACTGCCGCTTTTGGCATTGCCATCTGATTTAAAGAACTCATGGCCCAACACCATTTCTAACCCGATAATAAAAATTACAATACTACCCGCTACCGCAAAAGACTGTACATCCAACCCCAACAAGTTTAAAAACTGCTTACCAAGAAATAAAAACAAAATCATCAGTGCGCCCGACGCCAGTGTGGCCTGGGTAGACCTGATCTCCCCGCCCATCTTCACTCTCAGCGAAGCCAATACCGGAATATTGCCAACCATGTCAATTACCGCAAAAAGGGTAAATGCCACGGTTACTATTTCCTTAATCGCTATTTCGCCCAAATCCATTTACTGAATATTTTTGCAAATATACATTTTCAACAATGCCGAAGCACTATAAATAAGAAGGTTTGTGTGTTTCCTTTTCATGAACAATATTGGATAATACCTGGTGCTGTAAAGCACCGTTTATATTGATTATTTTAATTACGCAACCATAATGCAGCGAAAACGCCGTAAAAGAATCTTGCAAAGGCGTGTTGGTTATATAAGATAAGATACTCCTGATAACACCACCATGGGCCACAATTACCACTGGCACTGCTTGCTGGCGAATTTGCACAAAGACATTTGTTACCCGCTGATAAAGATCTTCGTAACTTTCTCCGCCTGGTATACGTACCGTTACAAAATCGTTCATCCACGGGTCAATCACTTCTTTTGGTATATCATCCCAGGCTTTTAGTTCCCATTGTCCGCAATTAATTTCCTTCAGGTCATCATGCAAGTGTATGGTGTGACTGCCAAATAAATGGCCAGCCAGTTTTTTACATCGCTGTAACGGACTGCTGTAAACAGCACCGATGGTACGAGGAAGATACCTGCTGATAATTTCAGCCTCGGCTAAAAATGTTTCTTTTACGTCAATATCAGCCTGGCCATAGCAAATACCTTTTGCAATATCAGGTGCCGTATGTCTTACAAGATATATTTCCATATTATCAGCGCTGATAAGTAAAAAGTAATTTCAGCCACCTGCTGAATGGTACCCAGGCAATCTCCTGTATAGCCGCCGATCCATTTTTTAAAATAGCTGGCCAGTTTAAAACTGATACCCACTACTGGCAGCAATGCCAGCAAAAAATAATACTGCAAAAAAGCAAACGGCAGCAATGCAAATACTATGGCGGTAATTAATTCAGTAGTATGCAGTTTATCAGATGCCAGCGGCTTAGATTTGCTGCCATCATCGGCGGTAACATACTGGTACTGCTGTATGATCAGTACACTCATCAACCGGCTGATGGCATGTGCTGCCACCATTGTTATTGCAATCAGCAGGTACAATTGTGTTTCACTGGTTGCCTTAAAAGATAACCAGGTTACCAGTTCTTTTAACAATAAAAACTTTGATGCCAGCATTAACACCAGCCCGGCTACGCCATAGGTGCCCAGCCTGCTGTCTTTCATAATGGCAAGTATTTTTTCTTTTGTCCACCCACCGCCGAAAGCATCGCAGGTATCTGCAAAACCATCTTCGTGAAAACACCCCGTTGTTAAAATTCCTGCAATAATGGATGCTAGCAAAGCAATATCTGCAGCAATAAATTTGTGAAAAATAAAAAAGGCCGCAAAACTTATCAGTCCTACGATCCAGCCTATCAACGGAAAATATTTGGGTGATTTTTGTAAATAAATTGCACCATGATCAATATTTTCCGGCACAGGCAACCTGGTTAAAAACATGAGGCCCGTTAAAAAAATAGTCAGTTCTTTTTTCAAAAAAAAAGATTTATAAATTGAATTTTAATTTTATGCCGCCATAATAATTTTCGGGTGCCGAAGGATTAAAATAGCGGTTGCCTGCAGCGTTTAAATCATTACCCAAACTGTAAGGCTTGTTAAAAGACCTGTCGAAAGAAAAGTAAATTTCCCCCTCCATTCCTTTGCACAGTCTCCTTTTATATCCTACTCTGCCAAGCAATAAATTGTACTGGGCGGCAAAAAAAGTATTGGCATCGTTCAATGGTAAAATATCAGTATAACTATAGGTAATGTTTACATACAACCCTTGCCTGGTAACAACATCAGCACCAAACAAAAAAACATTGGGTGGTGTGCCGGTTAATTTATTGCCACTGTAATCGCTGGCGATTTGTTTGTATTCTTTAAACCTTGCATTGATGTTGGTATAATTACTCCAAAGTTTTAGCTCCTGCACAAAACCTTTGTTGCTCCGGACAGGATAATAATTTACTACTACTTCCAAACCGTTCTGTTTTGTTTTACCGGTGTTTACAAAATAATCTGCCCCGCTTGCATCACGCCTTGTTACAATGGTATTGTTCAGGTAAAAAATATACCAGGCGGCATCTATAAATAATTTATTTTTTACAGGTTCGGTCCTGAAGCCAAGTTCATAATTCGTTGCTTTTTCAGCCTCCAGCGAAGCATTAAAAATACCTGCAGAAGGTACTATCTCATCTATTGTCGGGGGTGAGTAGCCTTTGCTGACAGTGGCATACAGGCTGTAATTTTTATTGATCTTTTTCAGTAAAGAAATACGGGGCACTACAACAGGATCAAATGTTTTATTGATGGTATTTACCGGCCGTTGGTTCAGCCTGGTAAAAGCATAATTGTAATTGTTGTAACTAACCCCGGCATTGATGATTAAATTTTCAGCCAGGCTGATATCTCCCTGCAAAAAAATATTGTACTGCGTAGCACCAATCTCATCATCAAACTGCAACGTATCCGGCACGCCCAGTATATTGCCAAATGTTCTGGTGCTGGTAAAGCCGTACTGGTACTCGCCGCCAAAATGGATGGTTACATTGTTGTGGTGGTATTGTGTAACACTGCGGCCACCAATACCCTGCTCCGTTTTGCGCTGGTAATTTAAAATACTGGGATTTTTAAAACGGGTATTGCTTGTGTAAATACTGGTAGTGTTGTTCCAGGCTGCATTAAACTGGTATGTATTGGCAAAGCCTGCAAAAAATGTTTTTACAAACAAGGCCGCCTGCTGATCAGCGGCACTTTTAAAAGCACCGCCTGCCGGTCTCGACTGGCGTGGATTTACGGCCACTTGTGCAGCAGTTAAACCGCCGGGTGTCTGGTAATACAAATCGCTGTAAAAAATATTGGTGCTGATGCTTTGCTTTTTACTTACATCATACGACGCTGTGTAATTGGCTACATCCCTGCGCATGTTGGTTTGGTTACGCCAGCCATCACTCTGCTGGTGTGCATAGCTAAAGCTGGTGTTTGTTGTAGCGGTACTTTTTTTATAAGCCACGTTTGTTTCAAACATTCCCCAGCTACCAGTCAGGGTATTTATGCTGATGCTGTTTTCATTATTATCTGCCCCACGACTGCTTAACAACACCACGCCACCAGTGCCTGCACCGTACATGCTGCCACCCGGACCTTTTATAATTTCAATTTTACCCACATTACTAAAGCCAAGCTGGTTCAGGTAGGTGTTGCCGTTGGCATCCGTAAAGGGTATGCCGTTCCAGTAAACTTTTACGTTGCGTACACCAAAAGGCGACCGCAATAAATTACCCCGGATAGAGAGGCGGTAGCTGCCGGGGCTGCGTTCATCCATCTTAACGCCCGGCACTGTATTTACGGCCTGTAAAATGGAGGCGTTGCTATACCTTTCAAGATCTGCCTTACCCAATACAGTAACTGTAACAGGAATATTTTTTAACGCAGTATTTCTTTCAAAAGCCGTTACGGTAGCGGTTGATAAAAACCCGGCAAAAGGATTTAGCGTAACGCTTATCAATTGCCCCGCTGTATATTTATTTGTTTGGGAAAGATAACCGGTATAAGAAAAACTGATGGATGTTGAAGTGCTGCTATCACTAAATATAAACGTACCTGTGGTGTCAGTAACCGCAACAGGCTTGCCGGCTGTACTGATGGTTACACCTTCAAGCGGCAGGTTGTTTGTGGCATTGATTACAACACCTTTAAAACTATTTTGTGCCATTAACAGGCTGCCCGAAAAACAACATAAAAAAACAACAATCAATTTATACTGCATAGCTTTTTGGTAAAATTTAGTGGGGTAAGTTAAATCAGATATTTATAAAAGAAGGAAATAAATAACTTGCAGGATATTTAAAATTCATAGATTTTATTGTTGCCCAATAAGCAGGGCCTTCCCGCTATAACGGGCCGGGCTTTACGCTGCAAGTACGGCACAGATATGGCCCCACCCACCTCCCTTTTGGTGAGGTGGGTGGGGCGCTCACCGGGCATTCCGCTACAATCCCTAACGCAACAGGTTATTCCTTATCAGATACATCCGCTGCCTC
>JANYFI010000381.1 GCA_025362765.1 Ferruginibacter sp.
CGTACTTTTTATTTCTGCATTAAAAAGCTATATTCGTTTAGGGAGAGAACGATCGCTAATATTATCATCTACCAAAACTTTATTTAATGAATAAATCTTGCATACTGCTGCTGGCAGGTTGTTTTACCGCTGTGGTTTCAACAGCGCAAACCTCCTCTATACTCGGGTTTAGTCCCGCTGCTGCCGAAGCCCAATTAGCTGCTGAAAAGAAATTCGATGATAATCTTGCCGCTAAAAATATAGATGTTTTGATTAAAAAAATGTCGGCGGTACCGCACCATGTGGGTTCTCCCGGAGATGAAGCCAACGCAAAATATATTCTCGAAAAGTTTAAAGGCTGGGGGTACGATGCGGAAATAGAAACTTTCTATACACTTTTTCCAACACCAGTTATAAGAATACTTGAAATGACAGGAACCAGAAATTTTAAGGCAAGCTTAAAAGAGCCGACTTTAAAAGAAGATGCTACATCTGGTCAGCAAGCCGAACAGCTGCCCGTGTACAATTGCTGGAGTGCCGATGGAGATGTAACAGCGCAATTGGTTTTTGTAAACTATGGGGTACCGGGCGATTATGAAAAGCTGGCAAGATTGGGGATTGATGTAAAGGGAAAAATAGTAATTGCCAAGTACGGACAAAGCTGGCGGGGTATTAAGCCCAAAGTGGCACAAGAGCATGGCGCCATTGGATGTATTATTTATTCTGATCCAAAAGAAGATGGCTATTTTCAGGGCGATGTTTATCCAAAGGGGCCTTTCAGGCCTGCATTCGGTGCGCAAAGGGGCTCCGTTATGGATATGCCTATTTATCCCGGTGATCCGCTAACGCCAGGTATCGGCGCAACAAAGGATGCACCCAGGCTTGACAGAAAAGACTGTACCAATTTATTGAAAATACCGGTAATCCCAATCAGCTATGCAGATGCATTGCCTTTGCTGGAAAGTTTAGAGGGACCTGTGGTTCCCGATGAATGGAAAGGTGCATTGCCGCTTACTTACCATGCCGGTCCTTCTGTAAATAAAATTCATTTAAAATTATCTTTTAACTGGCAGCAAAAGCCGTTGTATAATGTAATCGCCAAATTGAAAGGCAGCGAGTTCCCCGATGAATGGGTAATACGCGGCAATCACCACGATGCCTGGGTTAATGGAGCCGCCGATCCGTTGAGTGGACAAGCTGCTATGATGGAGGAAGCGAGGTCAGTATCGGAACTGGTGAAAACGGGATGGAAACCAAAACGCACGATTGTTTATTGTGCCTGGGATGGCGAAGAACCGGGTTTGTTAGGTTCAACGGAGTGGGTAGAATATCATGCCGATGAGTTACAAAAGAAAGCGGTGTTATACATCAATTCAGATGGCAATGGCCGCGGATTTTTAGATGCCGGCGGTTCACAGGCGCTGGAACCGGCGTTTACAGAAATTGCCAAATCTGTTATTGATCCGCAAACCAATGTAAGCGTGTTTGAAAGGAGGCGGTCGTTTGATATTGTTTCGGCGGGTTCGTCAAAAGCTAAAAAGGAGTTGCTGTCTAAAAATACATTTGTGTTACCTGCGCTTGGGTCGGGTTCTGATTTTTCGCCCTTTGCCCAACATATCGGCATTCCATCGCTTAATCTTGCTTTTGGGGGAGAAGATGATGGTGGAGAATATCATTCCATCTACGATTCATACGATTTATACAGAAGGTTTAAAGATCCTACATTTGAATATGGCGTGGTACTGGCCAAAACAGCCGGCCACACAACGTTGCGGTTTGCTGATGCTGAAAGCCTGCCGTTCGATTTTCGTAATTTACAAACTACCATCAGTAAATACGCCGCTGACGTGATTGCGTTGGCGGATAATATGAGGGAAAATACACAGGTAGAAAATCTGTTGATAAAAGAAAAATATTATACTGTTGCCAACAAAATAAATGATCCTCTGTTACCACCGGTGGTAAAAACAGAAGTGCCGTTTTTGGATTTTAGTGCGCTGCAAAATGCAGTAGCTAATTTGGCAAAAAGTACCGATGCTTTACATGTAGCTGGCAGCAGCAATACCATCAGTGCAGCAAAAAGAAATGAACTGAACCAGCAACTGTACAAGGCAGAGCAGGCACTGCTTACAAAGGATGGTCTGCCACGTCGTGGCTGGTACAAACATGCTATTTATGCGCCTGGATTTTTTACGGGTTATGGGGTGAAAACGCTGCCTGGCATAACTGAAGCAATTGAACAACGCAACTGGAAGGAGGCGCAGGAACAAATTGAAATTGCAGCAACTACTATCAATAATTTTTCAGCTTACCTGGATAAAGCGGCTAATGAAACAAAGTAAAATCTTGGAAAGTAAATAATTATTCCTTATCATACACATATGCATCATTGCCTGAAAGGCAACGCTTATACAATTGCACTGTGTTTTCAAGCCCTAAATAAAGGGCATCGCAAATCAATGCGTGGCCTATAGAAACTTCCAGCAGGCCGGGAATATGCTGTGCAAAATATGGAAGGTTCAGCAAGTCGAGATCGTGGCCTGCATTGATGCCAAGCCCTAATTGATTGGCCTTTTCAGCGGCAGCAGCATATTGCGATATGGCCATTTCTTTATTGCCTGCCGCAAAATCTTTTGCATAAGCTTCTGTGTACAATTCGATTCGGTCTGTCCCCGTGGCAGCGGCACCTTCAATCATTTCAACTACAGGGTCAACAAAAATAGAGGTACGTATTCCTTCCTGTTGAAAAAGACGTATCATTTTTATTAAATAGTCCTTGTGTTCAATGGTGTTCCAGCCATGGTTGCTGGTAATTTGTCCCAATGCATCGGGTACCAGTGTTACCTGCGCCGGATGGTTGGCCAGCACCAGTTGTACAAATTTGTCTTCCGTGCAATTGCCTTCAATATTCAATTCCGTGTTAATTACTTTTTTTAGTTCAAACACGTCGGCATAACGTATATGCCTTTCATCCGGTCTTGGATGTACAGTAATACCTTCCGAACCAAAGCGTTCGATGTTTAATGCCGTCTTCACCAGGTCAGGATTATTGCTGCCCCGGCTATTGCGAAGCGTGGCGATCTTATTGATATTTACAGAAAGTTTAGTCATACAACAACGGTTAAATATTGTTACAAAGGTACATTATTAAGGTATTTTATTTATTGAACTTAACTGGATTTGCGCATCACAATATTTTAAAAAGTTGGGAGTTAAAAACAGAAAGTAATAAGTTTGCAGTTTATTAAACGATAGACTAACATTATAAAATATGAACTGGCTGATGCTTA
>JANYFI010000393.1 GCA_025362765.1 Ferruginibacter sp.
TGCACAAGACACAACCATCAATGGCAGGCGATATCCAACACCTGTAAATTTCACCGCTCAGCAAAACCAGGATAACATGATGCAGCAACTGGGCATCAAAAAATTAAGGCCAGGGCCAAGCGGAAATGAGCTCGCTCCAAATCATGCAAATTTCGATACAACGAAAGCAGACCCATGCCCGCAACTGCCGGATGTACTTACGTTAAAAAATGGCAAAAAAGTGGCAACAGCCGGCCAGTGGTGGAAAGAACGCAGACCTGAGATTATTGAAGAGTATGAAAGAGAGGTATATGGAAGAATTCCTAAGGACGTGCCAAAAATAACCTGGGTTGTAAAGGCCACCGACCGTGAACTTATTTTTCCTGGCTTTATTCCCGTAATTGCAAAACAAATAGTGGGTCATGTTGACAATAGTGCATACCCGCTGGTGAATGTCGATATTAAAATGATGGAAGTTTTGCCGGTAAATGTAAAAGGCCCTGTACCTGTATTAATAATGTTCGGATTTAATCCTTCCTTTCCCGCACCAACTCAACCATCTGCCGATGAAATTGATAAGCTGAATGAGGTGTTTAAAAAAATGATGATACAAACTGATCCTGCTGTAAAAGACATCTTTGATAAATACCCTGCCTACCTGCCAGTTACAAAATTGCCTTCGCCAAATTTTTTCGCTCCGCCAGGCGAACTTACTTCCACACAACAATTGTTGCAGGCTGGCTGGGGTTATATAATACTTGATGCCGGCAGCATTCAAGCCGACAATGGTGATGGATTAACCAAGGGAATTATAGGCCTTGTGAATAAAGGACAGCCACGAAAACCCGATGATTGGGGGGCGTTACGTGCATGGAGCTGGGGAGCAGCACGTGCCCTGGATTATCTTGAAACAGATAGTTTGGCGGACGCAAAAAAAACAGGCATTGAAGGGGTATCACGATACGGAAAAGCCGCACTTGTTACACTTGCATTCGAGCCGCGTTTTGCCATTGGGCTGATTGGCTCCCCTGGTAAAGGAGGCGCTACATTATTACGTCGCGATTTTGGCGAAGCTGTAGAAAGCCTTACTGGCGGAGAGTCTTATTGGATGGATGGAAATTTTTTAAAGTATGGCGCCAGTGAAGCAGGCTTTGGAAGCAAAACAGCTTGCGATCTTCCTGTAGATGCACATGAACTGATTGCGTTGTGTGCACCCAAACCAATGTTCCTGAGTTATGGTATTCCCGAAAAAGGAGATGCCAACTGGCTCGATCACCGGGGCAGTTATCAGGCCATTATCGCTGCCGGCAAGGTCTATAAATTTTTAGGTGCCAAAGATCTTGGTACATCAAATGATTACCTGAAAGAACGAATGCCTCCGGTAAATGTTGGTTTGTTGGAAGGGCAACTTGCATGGCGCCAGCACGATGGCGGTCATACCGATGCACCTAATTTCAGCTATTTTATTCCATGGGCCAATAAGATGTTGCAGTATGAAAAAAAACCGAAGTAAAAATCAGGAGCGTAAATTCAAATGTGCTGCCCGTTGCCGCTAAACTGATTTAAAAATAAAAATGAATTGTAGAAGATGTGCCCCCCGGCCGAAGGGCGGCATCATTTGTATCAATACCAACCGTTTCAACCAGCCTTTTTTATTGATGTTTTCACTGATGTAATTTTAGTATTTATTATTTTGGCAACACCTGTACTATCACACGTTTGTATCTTGATAAAGCAGGTGTGCCTTTGTCTGTTACTTTCAAAATAAAATGTACGGTTTCCGGCTTTTCAACCACGGGTGCTATCACAGACGTTCTGTATAAATTTTCTGCCAACTCAAACTTTACCGATTGCTTACACGTGCCTGCCTCCATATATTGAAACCACAAATAACTTAAATGGTCACCGTCGGGATCTGTAGATCCACTTGCATCTAAATAAAATTGTTCACCCGATTTTACAGTAATTTTATCTGGATGATTCAATGCCGGTACCGGCGGATGATTTGCTTCTTTGTAAGGTTTGGTTGTCCAGTCCATGCGGGCTGCAAAATCGTTTTGAAAATCATCTCTCCATCGCCATACACTTACCTTATTACCGGTAAAAATAGCGGTATCACTTTTAATGGCCCTGCCGTAAGGATTATATAAAACAGGACTGTACCGATCTTCAGCGTTCGTCCAGATGGGTCTTGTTTCAGGATCAACTGGCACACCGCCTGTGTAGCCATCTACATCCAGATCAGACAATTTTGGTTGGTAGCGTTCATAGCGTCCGCCCCATCCGCCCCATTCAGGATGCTCGGTATCACTTAAACCAGTTGGAATTAGTGAAAGCCAGGAAGGAGTATCGCCTTCCATCCCATAACTAACATCCGGATATAATGCGCCCAACGGGCCATGATTTTGTTGAATGTTATCGGCCAGCCATTTGTTGCTGATCGTTTCATTATTTATACCTGGAACAAAAATATGAATGCCCGTCCAGGTGGCTTTGCCATAACCACCGGGTGATACAATATAGAAAAGTTCCGGAAATTATTTCTCATCCAAATGCCACTATCGTCCTGGTCAGAGATGGTGTACACTCTTAACTTTTGCAACAGCCTGCTAAATTCGCTGCTGGTTTTTGTTTTTTTAAGTTTGAATAACGCCTGTGCCAATGTGTTTGCGCCGCCCCATGCACATACCCACAATGGGCGCTTATCATCATTATCTTCCAATATTTTAATAATCCACTCAGAGCCTTCAGAATCCTTTCCATCGCCTACCCCCTGCATTCCATATTCAGGCCTTCCTGATTTTACCAGCTTTAATAAATTTTCCGCTGTGGGATAACCCGCCTCATGTTTAGTAAGATTGGGCTGTACTTTACCATACACTTTTATAATGCGGTTAATTGACTGGGGATGCACGGTTGTTTTAAGATGAACAGAGGTTGTAGCAATCAGCCCTTTTATATCCATCTGGTTGGCATAAAGAAGCAACCGTATCAAGGTCTCTGTATCATCGGGCTCATTCTCGATATCGGTAAGCATAATCACTCTTTTTTGAGAAGCCTGAGCAAACCCAATATTGCAGAAAAATAACAGCATGCTAAAAACTACTACTATTTG
>JANYFI010000454.1 GCA_025362765.1 Ferruginibacter sp.
TCAGCATCTACATACATCCCGTTTGAATACACATTTTTTTCACCATAACTAAAAAGCGACCGGTCGCCCCAGGTGGTACGGGCAATTTTTTTTATGCCTGGAATTTCTTCTTTGGCTGCTTTGGCAAATGGGCCGGGCATGGATGAAAAACTGTAGAGTTTGCCATCATACTCCTGGTTATCCATCACCTTGTACAAATGGTTGTTGCTTGTAAAATAGCTGTTGTAAGTAACCTCATCTTCTACCCATAAAAAAATAAACGCGGCACAGGATATGCCGATGGCGAGGCCAGAAATATTCAGCAGGCTAAACGTTCGGTTCTTCCACAAACTTCGCCAGGCAGTTAAAAAATAATTCTTTATCATACTGTAGTATTTTGGCGGAAAGCGGAAAGCTGAAGGCTGAACGCCAGATGCAGATTTTACTCCATTGCATACATCTTCAAAACAACACTCCCCTGCTTTAGCTTTCGGCCTGTGCTTTAAGCTTTTAGGTTTCCGTGCGCTTGCAAAATCAACACCCGTGCCATTGTTTAAAGCCTTATGGGTGCTGGTTTTGATTAAATAGAAAAATAAAAAGTGTACGAAAACGAACAGTGTTTGTTTGATTCCGTACACCTGTTGCTAAAATAATGGAGAACCCAGGGTAGCGCAGCCGGGAAAACTGTTAAGGAGCAAACTGTTTATTTGCCGTTCAGCGTTTTTAGCGCTGCCGTTATCAGAGGGGGTCATTCATTGTGACAAGGTCTTGTTTCTTGTTTTCAATTTTAATGTCAACGGGAGCGCTTTTTGCTTAATAACAAAGCATTTTATTATTGTAATACCGTTGGTTGGAAAGCGATACCAGCCATTTATCCGGCAGTGTGTGCGTTCAAATAATTTGTGCTTAAACAGATCAATACAATCAACAACCGCCTCTTACAAATTTGCATTACAGTTATGTTTTTTAATTCAATTTTTCAATGATGATTATTCACTCTTCAAACTCTTCACCGGATTGGCCAGTGCCGCTTTTAATGCCTGAAAACTTACAGTGAGCAAAGCAATAAGAATTGCCAACACGCCTGCAAGCACAAATATCCACCAACCAATATTGGTGCGGTATTCAAAATTTTGGAGCCATTTATTCATACCAAGCCAAGCCAATGGCGAGGCGATCAATACAGCAATAGCAACGAGTCCGATAAAATCTTTGGACAAGAGCAGAGCTACACCGATTACCGAAGAGCCGAGCACTTTTCTTATTCCTATTTCCCTCGTGCGCTGCTCTGCCGAGAATGCGGATAAGCCAAACAAACCAAGGCACGCAATCAAAATGGCAATGATGGTGAAGGTGGATACAATGTCGTAAATGCGCTCTTCCTTTTGGTAGTTGTGTTGAAAATCCTGATCTAAAAATGAGTATTCAAAAGGGATACCCGGATGAAGATTTTTCCATGTGGCACTTACTTTTTTAATTGCAGCCGCATAGTCTTTTGTATTAAGGCTTGCAATAAGATAACTATATTTGTTGCCAAAAGTACTGGTAACAAATCCATATGGTTTAATTTTATTTTGCAGACTTTCGGCGTTAAAATTCTTCAATACCCCAATTATATTCCGATCGCCCTTAAATCCATTTACATCGTATTTTATTTTTTTTCCGATAGCATCGCTGGCGCTGTACCCCAATTGTTTTGCAGCCAGTTCGTTGAGTATGATACTGGCTGAATCATTAAAATCATCAGCAAAAGAACGGCCGCTCAAAAGTTGGAAACCCATGCTTTTTGTATAATTATTTTCTACGGTTGTAAGCTGTACGTCCACATTATCCTGCTTCGATTTGGCTTCATTGAAAAAAAGCATGTCATTTAAATTAATAATGCCGGGGTAAGATGAACCACCGGTGACGGACACCACTTCAGGATATTTTTGCAATTCATTTTTCAATGCCGTGTAATCAGGTTTGCTGTTGAGATAGCCCTGCCCCAGCGGCAAAACCAATTGCTGGCTTTTATTAAAACCCAATTGCTGGTCTTTAATAAAATGTAATTGTTTCCAAATAACGATGGCCGCAAAAACCAGGCAAACAGAAACGGTAAATTGAAATACTACCAGTCCCTTGCGGATGGCGGTGGCCGAAAAACTATTGGTCATCTTTCCCTTTAAAACAGCAATGGGTTTAAATACAGACAAGTAAAATGCAGGGTACAATCCTGCGCATAAACCTGTAACCAGGGTAAGGCCGGCCATCCAATACAACAATGCAGGATCATTCAGCAGACCAATTCGCTTTTGTGTAATGTCGTTAAAATATGGCAGCACCAATTTCATTAGTACCAACGCAACTACCAGCGCCAGGATACACATCACGAATGATTCGCCCAAAAACTGCCATACCAGTGCTTTTCGTTCTGCGCCCATCACTTTTCTTACCCCTACTTCCTTTGCCCGTTTTTGAGAACGTGCCGTTGAGAGATTCATAAAGTTGATGCAGGCAATCAGCAGAATAAATGCGGCTATCGAACCCAGTATATAAAGATAGGTAACATTACCGTTTGCCGAAATTTCATTGCCAAGGGATGAATGCAGGTAGATGTCAGGCACAGCTTGCAAAAAAAGCTTTTGTGAAAATCCAGCGGACTTCATATCAGCGCCTGCCTGTGCGGTGAAATACGCCTGTACTTTTTGCTCCACCAATGCGGGATTGGTACCCTGCTTTAACTTTGCATAAGTGAAAAAAACATTGTTCCCGACCAATGAAGTTTGTTGTTTTACCCAGTTCCACATATCATTGTTGCGCATGGAAAGAAAGTAGCCGGAGGGAATATGAGACCTGTATTTTGAATTGTCGAAAACAGCTTTAACTGTATAGTTGAATTGTCCAAATGGCGTGTTTACCAACAACAATTTTCCAACCGGGTTAACATCTCCAAAAAATTTGGCGGAGATATCTTTTGAAATCACCATGCTGTTTGGATCAGCCAAAGCGGTTTTGCCATCGCCATAAACAAAATCATACGTCAACACCTGGAAAAAAGTTGAATCAACATAAAACCCGTTTGATTCAAAAAATTGTTTTGGCTCACCCTCAGTAGATTTTATCAGCATCTTAGCAATATCCGGAAAGGTCATCAGCCTGGTAACCTGTTCTATTTCGGGCAGATTGTCTTTTAAACTAAATGCCAGCGGTGCCGCGGTTGCCGCCCATGTTTCGCCTTTATTATTTACCGATGCAAAGCGAAATATCCGCTGGCCGTCTTTTTGAAATTTGTCGTAACTATCTTCATCAAAAATGTACAATACAATCAACAGGCAGGAAGCCAGGCCAACAGCCAAACCAAAAATATTGATAAAACTAAAGGCTTTATTTTTGCTGAAGTTTCTGCATGAAATTTTTAAATAATTTTTGAACATGCTGATAAGTTTTAAATGTTATGCTGCCATTAAAAAAACGCTTTGTTAAATAAATTCTATTCACTCTTCAAACTTTTCGCCGGGTTGGCCAGCGCCGCTTTAATTGATTGAAAACTGGTAGTGATAACCGCTATCAGCAAAGCCAGCAAACCAGCCAATGCAAACATCCACCAAACAATATCAATGCGGTAAGCAAAAATTTGTATCCAACGCTGCATGGCCCAATAAGCGAGCGGCGTTGCAATAACAATGGCGATACACACCAGTTGTACAAAGTCTTTTGACAGCAGCGAAGTAATATTGGTAACAGTAGCGCCCAACACTTTTCTGATACCGATTTCCTTGATGCGTTGACCGGCGGTAAATGTTACCAAACCAAACAAACCCATACTGGAAATTACCACAGCGATAATGGCAAATACTAAAATTAAAAAAGAAGTTTGCTGATCTTCTTTATACAATTCATTAAAACTATCGTCTAAAAAACTATACTCAATCGGATTATCGGGCGCAAATTTCTTCCATACATTTTCCACTGCTTTTACCGCACTGGCAATGTCTCCGGGGGATACTCTTACCATAAAAATCCTAAACCATTCCGGATTATTAAATGCTACCAGCGGCCCCATTTTTTCATGCGTGCTTTTGTAATTGAAATTTTTTACAACGCCGGTAACCTGGCCGGTTCTTCCTTTAAAAGTAAACGACTGCCCCACCACCGGCTCATGAAAATTAAATTCCTTTACCGCCGTTTCGTTTAATACTACATTGTTTTTATCGGCTTCGCCATCCTGCAGCCAGCGACCTTCCTTCATTGTTAACTGCATCGTGTTTAAAAAATTACCATCCGTTGCCAACTGCGCTACTTTTGGATTAAACATGGTATCACGGCCCGGCCAATTAGCACTGCCAGTGGAATAGCTGCCAATATTTACAATAGGTTGATTGCCGATAGTTACACTTTGTATACTTTTTTGGGCAAGCAATTCCTGCCGCATGGTTTGTACTAATTGTGCTTTATTTTTACCGCCAATGCCAGGCGGCAACGCAAATGCCAATACCTGGGATTTGTTATAACCGGGATTTGACTGCTGCGTAAATTTCATCTGTTGCCAGATGATGATGGAAGATGCTATCAATATAACCGCAATGGTAAACTGCACTACCACCAACCCTTTTCTGAAATAACTATCTTTTACTTTTAAAATAGTAACGCCTTTAAAAACATTCAATGGCTTAAAGGAGGAGAGTAAAATAGCAGGATAAATACTATTGAGTACAAAGGCAACAAACATCGTGCTTCCAATAATCATCCAAACACCAGCTGATGCCAGCGACAGGCTGAAATCCTTTCCTGTAAAGGAATTGAATACAGGTAAACACAAGCGAACAATGAGTAACGTACACAGCACCGATATTAAACTTACCAGTAATGACTCTGCAATAAACTGGTAAAAAAGATGGATCGTTTTTGCACCGGAAATTTTCCGGATGCTCACTTCTTTTGCCCGCAGGCTGGCTTTTGCCGTGGTGAGATTTACATAGTTGATACAAGCCACCAGCAACAGCAAAAATGCCAGTATTGAAAAAATGTATACGGTGTTTATATTCCCATGTACAAAAGCAGATGATTGCATTCCCTTTTCAAAATGCATATCTTTTAACGCAACCATGCTGATTTGAATACCACCTTTTTCATTACCGGGAAA
>JANYFI010000527.1 GCA_025362765.1 Ferruginibacter sp.
CTCCATATAATTTTTGTGCCACCGCATTTCCAATTATACATACACTTCGCCCAGAAGCCACATCTGTTTCTGTAAAATCCCTGCCGTCTTCTAATTCATACCCGTTTAGCTGCAGGTAATTTTCATCACCGCCTGTTACTCTAACATCAGGATTCGATTTTTTTACTTCATTACTCACAATGACATTGTTGGGTCCTGCGAGGGCGATGCCTACTGTTGCCGGAAAAATATACCGTTCTTTAAATGCCCTCGCTTCCTCTAATGTAATGAGCTTTCCCTCACTCGACGCCCGTACGACTGCATTTTTACTGGTTTTTTTTACCTCCCTATCCTGGCCACCGCCAAAGCGTACATTTCTTTCTTTAAAGCGAAGGCTAAAAGCGTTGGCACCCATAGTTGAAAAGCTTTGGGTAAGACTTTGATTTACTGCCTGTACCGCAGTAATAATGGCAATCAATGCCATGATACCTAATGCAATAATAATTACAGTGATAGCGGTTCTAAGCCGGTTACTTTTTACTGTCTGGAAAGATAATGCTATTGAATCGCCTGTTTTCATGCCTTTAAAAATTCAGTTTAAAGTTAATCTTGAAAATCAACACTGGCAGTAAAAAGTTTATAAACGGTAATGGATATCAGTTAAGAAAGATGATTGTATAAAGAATATACCAGTCATCTCATTCAAATTACTGAAATAAATTAGCAGAAAAGGATATTAGTAATGCAACCATTCAGTAATTAGGGATGGCCATATGCCTATCAAAATTACCAGTGCGGCTATTATAATCAGCAGAGTTTTAAACCCAGGCGTAACATCCCATTCCTGTTGTTGGGCTGAGGAAGTATTATCGCGGAAATAAATTGCCTGTATTATTTTAAAATAATAAAAGGCGCTGATGGCTGCACACAATACAGCAAATACTACCAGCCAATTTTGATGTCCGTCATTTACCGCGGCTATCAACATAAATAATTTAGCCTGAAATCCAGCAGTTAAAGGGATTCCGGTTAAAGACAATAAAAACACTGTTGCCGTAAATGCCAGTACAGGTTGCTGTTTTGCCAAACCGTTAAAACCATCAATGGTATAATCATTCATCTTAATAAGGATGGCAAAAAGACCGATAGTGGCGAGGCTATAGGCCGCTGTATATAATATAATACCTTCTTTTGCAAACTGGTTAAGTGCGAAAATGGCCAACAACATAAATCCCGCTTGTGCAATGGAAGAGTAAGCCAGCATACGCTTTACGCTTTGTTGAAAGACAGCAGTCAAATTTCCCAACAACAAAGTAGTTGCCGTAATTACGGTAATCAATATTTGCCATTGCTGTTGCGCTGTGCCAAATGCATGCTCAAACAGCCTGATAAAAGCTATAAAACCGCCGGCTTTAACAATGGTGGCCATGAAAGATGTAAACACCGTCGGCGCTCCGTCATATACATCCGGCGCCCAAAAATGAAACGGTACCGCAGATACCTTAAAGGTCATTGCAATCAACAGAAACACCAGGCCTATGGCAATCATCACAGGCAATTTACCCGCGCCTAAATTGATATTGTTGATATAAAAAGTAGGCGTACCTGTATTACCTCCATATATAAAGGCAATACCCATTAAGAGAATACCGGTTGAAAATGAGCCCATCAGAAAATATTTTAATGCAGCTTCGTTACTTTTTAAATTGCGTTTATCACTACCTGTTAATATATAGAGGGGAATTGATAAAATCTCAATCCCTAAAAATAAAGTAAGTAATGTATTGAAGGTTGCCGAAATGCATACGCCACATAAAACGAAAAAGATAAGCGCAAAATATTCTGAGACATTCTTTCCAACTTTTTCTATATCCCCTCCGTTTAATAAAAAAAGCAACAGCGTACAAATAAGCACCACGGTTATAAATGTAAGATTGAAGCTGTTAAAGGCCAACATATCTTTTATATCCACCGGGAATAAATTCCCTTGATTTACATCACCTGATCCCTGCTTAAATAATTCATAGCAATTGGCGATGATTGTCAAAATCAAGCCGCCAATAGCCCAATACTTTGGTGTACTTTTTTTCTTAAAAAAAGCGCCGCCAAACATCATCACTATACCCCAGACTGCTGTTATTATTATTGCGTTCATATTTCGCCGTTACCGCCCACTGCGGAAATGTTTTATTTATATAATTATTTAAATCTTATTATAATATCAGTTACCGTATCCTTTGTAAGATTAAACAATGGCTGCGGATAAATACCCGCTAAAAATATAGCCACCACGATGATGCTTAACGCAACCTTTTCATTTAAAGAAATTTCCTTCATCGTAGCAGTCAGCGCATTTGGCTGGCCATAAAATACTTTTTGTACCATCGTTAATGTATACACTGCAGCCAATATAATACTTACCAGCGCTACTACTGCCAGCCAGTTATTGAACTGAAACAAACCGCTGAACATCATAAACTCTCCAACAAAAGCATTGGTTAACGGTAGCGCTATGTTTGCAAAACCAATCACTACCAGCATAATGGTAAGGGCGGGCGCCTTTTGAGCGATACCGCTTAACTGCGATATTTTTCGCACACCCAATTGACGTTCGATCATTTCAATTACTATCCACAAACCAATGATATTGATACCATGATTAAACATTTGAATCATTACGCCTTCCAACCCTATTTGCCTGGTTGCAAAGATAGCAGCACTTATTAAACCAATATGTGCTATGGAAGAATACGCCACCAGTCTTTTTAAATCATCCTGGCGCATGGCTACCAAACTGGCATAAACAATTCCGGTAACGGATAAAATGATTATTACATTACTGAATTGCGCTACTGCCAGTGGGAACATGGGCAATAGCCAGCGTATTACCCCAAACAAACCCATTTTAACCATCACACCGCTTAGCACCATTGTAACTGCCGCAGGTGATTGTTCGTAGGTATCGGGCTGCCAGGTATGAAAAGGGAACACCGGCATTTTGATAGCAAAGGCAATAAAAAATAGCCAGAATAACCAGCTCTGCTGATGAGCCGATAAATTTGCTGAATAAAAATAATTGATGGCAAAGCTATGTGCTGAAATTACTTTCCCCGCACTATCCTGAACGGCTGTAGTGTGCAGGTAAACATAAATAATACCCACCAGCATTAATAAAGAACCGGTAAAAGTATACACGAAAAATTTAAACGTTGCCTGGATTCTTTTTTCGCCGCCCCATTTACTGCATAAAAAGTAAACAGGAATGATGGCCAGTTCCCAAAAGAAATAAAATATCAATGCATCTGAAGCCAGGAAAACACCCATTAAACCGGCCTGTGTTAACAACAGCAATCCATAAAAAATATTGGCACTTTTATAAGTATTCCTATAAGTAGCCACAAATATAACCGGGAAAGAAATAGCTGTTAACAGGGTAAGTATTCGCCCCATACCATTCAGTGAAACAGAAAAGCTGGCACCGATATATTTTAACCATTCATAGTTAAACGTAAGGCCGCTTAATGCTTTGTTGCTGGC
>JANYFI010000543.1 GCA_025362765.1 Ferruginibacter sp.
TTTTTTAGTGGCCCAAACTAAATGAACCCAAATGTTGATGAATGGCATGATGTAATATTTAGATGATGAAATAGGCTGTTTATCTTTTTATCCCCAGCCTGAAGGCTGAGGCAAGTCATGAAGGCTGAGGCAAGTCATGAATTACCCTGGGTTTTATGAATTGCCCTGGGTTTTAACCCAGGGACCTAATCACACAAATCACCACGCCCCATATTTTAAAATCCATAAACTCGCTCACATCAATGGTGGCCAGCTTCGGCGTTTCCGGAACCAGCCGCAGTTTATTAATCGTTCTTTCATACCGCCGTATCAGCATCTCTCCATCAATTACGGCAATCACAATTTTTCCATTCATGGGTTTTACACTCCGGTCAACAATCACAATATCACCATCGAATATACCGGCGTTGATCATGCTGCTTCCGCTCACTTTCATAAAAAAAGTAGCCGGTTTATTGCGAATTAGTTGCTCATTTAAATCAATGCCCCTTTCCATATAATCATCCGCGGCAGCGCCAAAACCGGTAGCATTTGCAGAGGTCACATGGTGCTGGGTAAAACGTTTAGTGCCGGTATAACTGCTGCCAAAAAAGTTTTCCACTTCCATATAAATTATTTTATTGTTAACTAAATTATTTAGTAAATTTACACTAAATAAATTGGCAATTCCAAATTTTTAAATGCACATTGTATGAAAAATAATTTAACCGTGGCGCCGCCAAAACTGCCCAAATTAAAAGCAAGGGATTTAAGCAATACTACACCAGGCTATAAAATTTACGAGTACCTGCTGGTATTAAATCCGCACGAAGAACTGCGCAATAAAATAATGGACGTAAAAAAACATTTTGCAGATAAATACCAGTCAGAAACGGCCCTGTACAGCAAGCCGCATCTTACATTGGTAAGCTTTGCGCAATACGGCATGATGGAAGAGCGCCTGCTCAACCGTTTAAACACAATTGCCATGGGGTATCATCCCGTAAAAATTGAGTTAAAAGATTATGGCAGTTTTCCTTCGCACACCATTTATATCAACGTCACTTCCAAAATGCCCATACAGGAGTTGGTAAAACAAATACGAACAGAGGCGCAGCAATTGATGAAGCTGAACAACGATAATAAACCGCATTTTATAATGGAGCCGCATGTAACGGTAGCCAGAAAATTGCAACCCTGGCAATACGAAAAAGGCTGGCTGGAATACAGTCACAAACAATTCACCGGCAGGTTTATTGCCGACGCCATGTTGTTATTAAAGCGGCCCGTAGGCGAAATGAAATACCAGATTGTACAACGGTTCGAGTTTCAAAATTTACCGGTCACCACTACCCAGGGATTACTGTTTGCATAAAATAAAATACTGGTCCGGGCAAATACACATCCATGGGCAGCATCGTTGCATCGCCCTCTTGTACTATATACCAGTTAGCAACGCCTTCAATATAAAAAAGCGTTAGAAAAACAGCAGCAATAAAAAACCAATAACCCGAATCAAAAGATCAGAAAAAAATTCAATACGATGAGCAACAAATCAAATCCTGCAAACAATAAAACAAAACCGGGACAACTGCAACAAGACAGCGTACCGGTAAAATCAACAATAGTCACCAACAAAGAAAAGGAGGATGCAAGTCAGCAGGGTTCAAAAGTCTCTCCCCTCGGGGGAGATTTAGAGGGGGCCACAGGGGGCTTATATCGCCACGGTCGCGGCGCCCAATACAACACCAAAAACCGGTTCCTGAAAAATGAATCCACCCGCGAACACATTGAAGGCATTGACGATTGGGAAGAAGGCAATATCCCCACCCAATACATAGAGCAGCAAAGCAAAACCATTGTAAACAAAGTAGAAAGCAAAGACGTAGGCATGAGTTACAGCATGAACCCTTACGCAGGTTGTGAGCACGGCTGCATTTATTGCTATGCCCGTAACGTGCACGAATACTGGGGTTACAGCGCCGGGCTGGATTTTGAGCAAAAGATAATCATCAAAAAAAATGCACCACAACTGCTGCGTAAATTTTTAATGCATCCAAAATGGGATGCCACTCCCATCATGCTCAGTGGCAATACGGACTGCTATCAACCGGCAGAACAAAAGTATAGATTAACAAGAGGGCTGCTGGAAGTATGCAACGAGTTCAACCAGCCGGTAGGCATTCTCACCAAAAACTCGTGGATATTAAAAGATAAAGATGTGTTGCAGGATATGGCAAAAAAGGGCATAGTATCCGCCATGGTAAGCATCACTTCTTTCAACGAAGATTTACGAAGGATCATGGAACCAAGAACCACCACGGCGAAACAAAAATTAAAAGTAATCAACGAACTCAGCAGTGCCGGCGTGCGCATGGGTGTAATGATGGGCCCAATGATACCTGGCCTTAACGAACACGAAATGCAGCGCATCATGAAAGCAGCGGCAGACAATGGCGCAACGTTCACGGCGTATACTTTCATCCGCTTAAATGGTGCCATCAAATTTTTGTTTCACGATTGGTTGTTTAAAAATTTCCCCAATCACGCAGATAAAGTATGGCACCTGATTGAGCAAAGTCATGATGGCCAGGTGAACGATACCCGCTGGGGCGTACGCATGCGTGGCGAAGGGCACATTGCACAAATGGTGGCACAGCAATATAAAAAATACGGCAAGTTGTATAACATGAATGCGGAAGAATGGAGTTTGAATACAGCCATTTTTAAACGGCCCGGCGAACAGGGGAAATTATTTTAAAAGATAAAAATCAGCAACATGAACTCAGTAACAAAAGACTACCTGGCAGAGATTATTTTTAAAAAAGCCAGCGAAAATATCGACCAGTACCGGGAGTCGAAACAACAGCAGTTTGACAATGAACCTTACCCAGGCGCAACCGATGAAGAAGTGTTGGATTTCATTATCACAATTCCCTACTTCGATGTAAAGCTGAAAGATTTTTTACTCGGCAACCTGGCGGAAGTTACCATCATCATCAGTCAGAGTTGGGAAAATGAATTTATAAAAAATACAAAACTGTGGGCGGAAAGTTTTGAGTGGCTGCATGGCAATCATTATTTTTTAAGCGAAGCACACACCAGCGGTATTAATAAAGACAAACACTTTTTGACACTTCCATATTGAACCATTTTTAACTTCAAATTTTTATGTGTATGATAGCAGCAACCGGGGAATATTTAATCAACATCATTGAGCGTCGGGTGAACCAAACGATCGGTTTGCATCGCAACCTTTCCGCAGAAGAAATTGCAGCGAACAATTTTTTATATGCTACCAATAAAGAAATAGCAGACTTTATCTTATCCATTCCTTACTTTGATGAACGGCTTAAAAATTTCATTCTTGGCTTTTTAACAGAACAAACTATCATCATCAGCCAGAGCTGGGAAATAGCGTTTATTGTACGCACCGGAAGGTGGGCAGAAAGCGAAGAATGGCTGCATGGAGCCTTTCAGCTTTCAATGAGTTCTCTTGCCAATCATCAATATCACAACCCCAATTTTTTGACGCTCCCTTATTAAACTAATAATGTCGCATCCATGGGGATATAAAGAAATAGATCCAGAAGATATTAAAATGTTAATGCAAAACGGCAAGACAGAAGTAATCTTGTTTTTACCAATTTGTTTTATGTCAAGGTTTGCTAATAAGTCGAAGGATTGGGATTTCAAAGGGGGTAAAGCGTTGCGAAATTTTATGGGTAAGTTGTTTGGGGCAACAGAAAATATTCCGCACATAGTCGGACAAAAGGAATTTATTTATATAATTCAACAGCAGTTTAACTATTTTGTGATAGACTTCTTTATTGCTGGCAAATTCCCCCTGCCGCCAGTCTTGTATAATCGTTTCAAAATTTTCGAGACCTTCTTTAAATTCAGCATCAAGGCCCTTATCAATAGCTGCACGGGCAACCTTCTTTTCGGTTTTTGTTAATTCATACATGGCAAATATTTTAGACAAATTGAAATTAAAAACCGAATAGCATTTTTCATTTACCAGCGAAAGATAAAATATTTTATAAAAATGTTATGATACTCAAAAATTAATTTCTTTTTGTCTTAAAAATTAATTTATGCAACAGGAATACGAACATTTAAACGGCGAAGAAAAACTGAAAGCAGAGAATGAATTTTTAAAAAATGAAAATGATGCTGGAGCAGGGTGCAAAATTGGGGAATGAGAGTGAAAAGGTTTCGCCGGAAACGGAAAATGAATTCCTGAATTATATTATGGCATAAGAGAATTATACTGGTTTACCACCGAAGAATTGTTTGACCATGATCTAATGATATGCACCTGCCAGGCAGGATGACCTGTTTTACTTACGATGAGTTTTATCCTGATCCCTATTTTGATAATACACAGGCTGCTACCGAAGATTGTATTAAATGCATCCTTCAAAAAATGCCGTTCGATTTTATGCCACATTTTAAAAATGACAACTTACGCTTAAATCATCATTACCCTATCAACCAGCAACAATTCAAGCAAATTGTCAACCAGTTTAAAACTGCTTACGAAAACATTGAAATAGTTACATTGAAAGATGCCGCTTGTAATGTTGATGAAAACAAAAGTACCGTTGATGGCGATTATGCGTTAACTGTAACTACGGGTAACGAAACCAGTCACCTATCCGGAATCTGGGAGGTGAGCTTTGAAAAAGATGAGGAGTTGGGCTACTGGTACATCAATGGAGTGACGATAGAAGAGATAGATTTTTAGAGCAAATTCCTACCAGACAATTGGCCGGTGTGACAAATGTGTTAATGATTTTCATTCAGTAAATAAGCAGGATTGACATAGATTTGATGAAAAGAATTTTGCAATGGATATAGAATTGAAGCTTACTGAATTCATAAAAGAGCATGATAAAAAAACATTAAAAAAGGGCGCCGACCTATTTTTGAGTCAACATCAGTCAATTGAATTACTCAAAAGAGAAGGCGATGATTTTATACTAAGCATACCAAGCCAAAGTACTTCGGATTTTTATACGGTGGAGCTTGGCACTGGTGAAGATATGATAATGGAGGAGTGCGATTGTATTGCTTTTGAAAACTATTATGAGTGTAAACATTGTATTGCAGCCGCATTGTATTTATTATATACAGATTGTAGTTTTTCTATATTGCAAATACACCAACTGCTAAAAATAACAAAGCCACGGGAGGAAGAAATTTTTATTCAGCAAATAATCAATGCACAAAAAAATAATGCGCCTGCAAAAGTAATTGCCTTGCCTGTGAGCAATAACAGCACCAGCGAATGGAAGTCATTTGTTGAAACAGGCGCCATCAACGAATATTCCGTTCAAAAATATTCAGGCAATTATTATACAACACAGGCGGATGTACAAAAAGTAACCCTGCTAAATTTCGATCAACCATCCCTGCATTGGAAATTTCAATTTCGGGTAAATAAAAATGATGAATACTATCCCGAAATAAAATTCGATGCCGAAAAAACCTACTTGTATAAATGCACTTGTAATAACAAGGGGCGCTATCCCATGTGCAAGCATGTGCGTACTGTTTTTGATAAACTGACATGGCAAAATGGGCCGGGCTATTTTTTTACATTTAAAGAGTGGTCAAAACAAAAAAATGAATTGCTGAAACCTTACGGTCTTACGTTGAATGACGAAGAATCCAAATTGTTTGAATTTTATTTTGACTATTATAATAATATTCACATAAAAATACCGCAAGGTTTTTATAAAGCGGATGACATTGAAGGGTTACGAAAATTATCGGCCTCGCTACGTGCAAAAAATAATAACACCGGCCATTTACTGCGGCCGCTTCCTTTACCCAACACTATTATTGATTTTGAAATTGGCTTTGTGCTAAATCTAAAAAGTAAACGGCTGGGTCTTGGGTTTGAGGTAGAACTTGCTAAAGTATATGATAAGGGTGCAAAACAGGATATCAAAAAACTATCCGTTAATACAGCCGTAAACCTGCCACTATTGCGCCAATTCAACGATGAGCAATATGAAATGGCATTGGAGTTATCCGATCAAAAACTGCTGGCGTTTCTGCAAACAAAAGGCCATGGGTATGTGGGCAGTTATAGCAATCCTTTTAGTCAAATGAGTGATGCCGCGGCCAGCGATTTAAAAACACACTACGTTGATGGCATCATAAAATTGTGGCCACACATTGTATCTGCCAACAAAACTTTTTTACTGGAAGAAGGCAATTACAGCATAAAGAACTGCAAGCGTGTTGAAGTGAGCGAAAGTAAAGTGATACTTTCCTTTGAAATAGTAGCGGATGAAAAATTTATCACCATCTGGCTTATTCCTGCATTTGATGGCAAGCCTTTTACCACTAAAAATGACAAGGTCGTTTCATTCTTTAATTTCTTTTTTAAGCTAAATGAAGTTGTTCATATTTTAAAAAATGCTGAAGACATTCGGGTGCTGGAACAGTTTGCAAATGGATTTATAAAAATACCGGCGAGCCAGAAATTGCAAGCTATTAAAAGCATCATTTCGCCGTTGCAGGAGAGATATGAAGTACGCCTGCCACCAAAATTTGAAATTGAAACGGTAGAAGCAACTATGCAGCCGCAGGTGTTGTTAAAGGAATTTAATGAACAGTTTTTAATGCTTCAGCCGCAGTTTTTGTATGATAATACACTTGTTGATTATGATACCACAGGCGATGATATTGTGCTGCAAAACGAAGACGGTAGTTTGCAAATAATAAAAAGGGATACGGCCAGAGAAAAACAGTTTTATGAAACGCTAAGGCCATTGCACGATTCTTTTAATAAACAACATCAAAACGATTTCTTTTTTGTACACTTTAAAGAAGTAATGAAGGGTAACTGGTTTTTAAACACCGTTCGGTACATGCAGGAAAATAGCTTTGTTGTAAAGGGAATGGAAAACCTGAAACGTTTTCGGTACAATACCAACAAACCCACATGGGAGATGAAAACCGGCAGTGGTATTGATTGGTTTGACCTTAAAATAAAAGTACATTTTGGTGATGAAGAAGTGCCTTTTAAAGATATTAGAAAGGCCATCATTAGTAACCAGAACATCGTGGTATTGGGCGATGGCACTTTTGGCGTACTGCCCGATGAATGGCTGCAGCAATACAGTATGATGTTTAAAATGGGCGAAGCGCAAAAAGATGGAACCATCCGTTTGAGCAAGCTGCACTTCACGTTGATAGACCAGTTGCATGAACAAATTGACGATGAAGCTATTTTTAAAGAAATAGAAATTAAAAAACAAAAGCTTAAAAATATTGAAAATATACAACTGATAAAGCACAGTAAAAATATCAAAGCCAAACTTCGTCCTTATCAACTCAGCGGTTTTCAATGGATGCAAACGCTGGATGAACTCGGCTGGGGCGGTTGCCTTGCAGATGATATGGGGCTGGGTAAAACATTGCAGGCGATAACTTTTCTGCAGTTTTTAAAAGAAAAATACAAAGGGAGCACCCACCTGGTAATCTGTCCCACATCTTTAATATACAACTGGGAAAACGAATTGAAGAAATTTGCTCCTAAATTAAAATACCACATTTACTATGGCACCAGCCGTGAGTTTACGGATGAACATTTTGAAGATTATGATATTGTAATCACCAGCTATGGTTTGGTAAGAAATGATATGGAACAGATGCTTAAATTCAATTGGCATTACATCATCCTGGATGAAAGCCAGGCCATCAAAAACCCCGAAGCTCAGGTTACAAAAGCCGTGCAATTGCTCAAAGCAAAAAACCGGCTGGTGCTAAGTGGTACTCCGGTACAAAACAATACGTTTGATCTGTATGCGCAATTCAACTTTATCAACCCCGGCATCTTGGGCAGTAAGGATTTTTATAAAACAGAATTTGCAAATCCTATCGATAAAAATAATGATGCTGAAAAAAGCAAAGCGCTGCGGCAATTAATTTATCCGTTTCTTTTGCGGCGTACAAAAGAACAGGTTGCTAAAGATTTGCCTGATAAAACAGAAACAATTTTGTGGTGTGAAATGAGTAAAGAACAACGCGGCGTTTACGATGATTACAAAAATTATTATCATAAAATGCTGATGAAGAAAATAGCGGAAGAGGGCATGGCGAAAGCTGGTATGTTTGTGCTGGAGGGATTGCTGCGCCTGCGGCAAATATGCGACAGCCCGCAGTTGGTAAAAGACGAAGAGGTAACTACTAAAAAAAGTATTAAGATAGATGAACTGGTAAGAGAGCTGGAAGAAAATACGGGCAGTCATAAATTATTGGTGTTTAGCCAGTTTACGGAAATGCTGTCTTTAATAAAAGATGAATTGAATCAAAAGAAGATTGTATTTAGCTATTTAGATGGCAGTACTCCCGCAGCAAAACGGCAGGAGGCGGTAGACAAATTTCAGCAGGATGAAAGCATAAAAGTATTTTTAATAAGCCTTAAA
>JANYFI010000589.1 GCA_025362765.1 Ferruginibacter sp.
TGCCGGCTTATGGGAAGGCGCAACTTCTGGTCGTGGCTTGCTATCTGTTTACATGCAGGATCATGGCCCGGAACTTTACCGCCGCGGCATGTACACCCTTATTAAAAGAACCGTACCGCCAGCTTCGCTTGCTATTTTCGATGCCAGCAACCGCGATATGTGTGAAGTAAGACGGTTGAGAACCAATACGCCTTTACAGGCATTGGTAATGATGAACGATCCAACGGTATTGGAAGCCTCAAGAGTTTTAGCCACAAGATTGCTGGAGAAAAAATCTGATACAAAAAATAAAATTGCTGAAGCCTTCCGGTTAATCGTATGCAGAAAGCCGGTTGAAAAGGAGCTGGAAGTGCTGACCAATTATTATAACAAAGAAGTAAATACATTAACCGAACCCATAGCCCAAAAAGCGCTTGCTGTTGGCGAGTATCCGCTTCCTGAAAAAGTAGATATCAAACAACTGGCGGCAATGATGAGAGTGATATCAACCATTTATAACCTGGAAGAAACTATTACAAAATCGTAACGAAAAGGCAGCTTGCAAAACGTTTAAAAATCTTTACATGGACAAAGAAATTTTAGAACATGGTTTCAATTTCAACAGGCGGCGTTTTCTTTCCACACTGAGCCTTGGGATTGGAAGTGTAGCGCTGGGATCTTTACTGATGCCCGATTTGTTCAGCGGCAGCGGAGCGGATGAAGACGGCCTTCCCCCAGGTATCCCACATTTTGCACCCAAGGCAAAAAGGGTAATCTATTTATTTCAGAATGGAGCACCTGCGCAACAGGAGTTGTTTGATTATAAACCAAAGCTGAGGGAAATGACCGGGAAGGAAATTCCTTCTTCTGTGAGGGGCACGCAACGGCTTACCGGCATGACGGCCAATCAAGCCTCCTTTCCGCTGGTAGGTTCATTTGCAGACTTTAAACAATTCGGTGAATCACGGGCATGGATAAGCGACCTTTTACCATATACCGCAAAAATTGTGGATGATCTTTGCATTGTAAAATCAATGTATACGGAAGCGATCAATCATGATCCTGCTTTAACATTTATTCAAACAGGATCACAACAAGGCAACCGCCCCAGCATGGGCTCCTGGTTAAGCTATGGTTTGGGAAATGAAAATAAAAACCTCCCCGCATTTACGGTATTGCTTTCAAGAGGCATCGGTAACGGGCAGGGGGTTTATTCAAAACTGTGGTCAAATGGTTTTTTAGATTCCGTTCACCAGGGTGTTCAGTTTAGTAAAGGTGAAGATCCCGTATTATACCTGCGGGATGGAATGAACAGGAGTGAGCGCAGGGATATGCTGGACAATCTTTCTGAATTAAATGAGCTGTCTTATAAACAATTTGGTGATCCTGAAATTACCACAAGGATAAAACAATATGAAATGGCTTACCGCATGCAGACAGCGGTGCCGGAAGTAATGGATTTGTCAAAGGAACCGGATAGTATTATAAACATGTACGGCCCCGATTGTTTGGTACCCGGTACATTTGCGGCCAATTGTTTATTGGCCCGAAAACTTTCTGAAAACGGCGTACGCTTTGTGCAATTGTATCACCAGGGATGGGACCAGCATGGCAATTTGCCTTACGAAATTACAAGACAGGCGAAAGATGTTGACCAGGCTTCGGCTGCATTGGTTACTGACTTGAAACAACGTGGCCTGCTGGATGAAACATTGGTGATATGGGGTGGTGAATTTGGCCGCACCAGTTATACACAAGGAACACTTACAAAGGATAATTACGGACGGGATCATCATCCCCGTTGCTTTTCAATATGGATGGCAGGTGGCGGTATCAAACCAGGTATGGTGTATGGCGAAACAGATGAACTGGGATATAATATCATAAAAGATCCCGTACACGTTCATGATTTTCAAGCCACCGTTTTAAATCAATTGGGATTGGATCACGAGAAACTTATTTTTAAACATCTTGGCCGCCGTTACAGGCTTACCGATGTTTCAGGAAAAGTAGTCCGGGATATTATCAGTTAAATTATCGCAAACCCATTATCCTACAGATCATAAATTTTAATGAATACTAAACTCAGACAAACCGGAGAACAGGTTTTAATCGTCTTCAATATTTTCATCCTGTTCCTTTTATTATTCGCTAACAAACTGGTGCTGCCTTACTGGCTGCAACCTGTGGGCAGGCTGCATACGC
>JANYFI010000633.1 GCA_025362765.1 Ferruginibacter sp.
ATTTTTACTGTATTACGTGCTCCTCACGTTAACAAGAAAGCCCGTGAGCAGTTTCAGTTGTGTACGCACAAACGTTTGTTAGACATATACACCAGCAGCAGCCGTACGGTTGACGCTCTAAGTAAGTTAGACCTGCCAAGTGGTGTTGATGTTGAAATAAAGGCCTGATGAACCGCTCCGACCACAGGGGCAGGCAAAAGGTTAGTTCTTAATTAAATATTGAAACATCCATCTGTTTATACCGTAAACAGCGCTGGATAAAAACAGATACAATGAAAAGTATTATTGGAAAGAAAATTGGCATGACCAGTGTCTTTGATGCAGCAGGCAAACAAACGGCTGTTACCATCATCGAAGCAGGGCCATGCGTAGTTACCCAAAAGAAGACCGTTGAAACCGACGGGTACAATGCACTCCAGATTGCATTTGGCGACAAAAATGAAAAGCACTCCATCAAAGCAGAAATTAATCATTTCGCCAAGGCTCAAACATCCCCTAAAAAAGTAGTAAAAGAAATACGCGATAGCGAATTAACACAATCAGTTGGCGAAACCATTACGGTTGACATCTTTGCCGAAGGCGACAGTGTTGAAGTAGTTGGTACCACCAAAGGAAAGGGGTTCCAGGGTGTTGTAAAACGTCATGGATTCCATGGAGTAGGCGGACAGTCTCACGGTCAGCATGACCGTTCAAGAGCTCCGGGTTCTATTGGTAACTCTTCTGATGCATCAAGGGTTTTTAAAGGCATGAGAATGGGTGGCCGTATGGGGCAGGACAGGGTGAAAATGAAAGGACTTAAAGTGGTGAAAATTTTCGCAGAAAAAAATTACATATTAATCAGTGGTTCTGTTCCAGGTCACAATGGTGCAATTGTTTTAATACAAAAGTAAAAGCGAATAAGCACATTAGCACATTAGCAAATTAAAAATCATGCAAGTAGATATTTTAAATATAGCAGGCGCCAAAACCGGTAGAACCATTGAGTTGCCGGAAGAAATTTTTGGTGCAGAACCAAACACTCATGTTGTTTATTTAGCTGTAAAGCAATACCTCGCCGCACAACGCCAGGGTACGCATAAAGTTAAAACAAGGGCTGAGGCCAATGGTTCATCTAAAAAATTGGTGAAGCAAAAAGGAACAGGTGGTGCACGTAAAGGTAATCTGCGTAGCCCTATTTATAAAGGTGGTGGTACCATCTTTGGACCAAAACCACACTTGTACGATTTTAAGTTAAACCGTAAAGTGAAAGATCTTGCCAAGATAAGTGCGTTAAGTGCAAAGGCTAAAGATAATGCCATTGTTATTGTTGAAGATATCACTATGGAAGCTCCGAAATCAAAGCAATTTGCAGGTATTTTGAAAAGTTTACAGGTGAGTGACAAGAAAACATTGTTTGTTATACCTGAAGATAATGACAACGTTTATCTAAGTTTAAGAAACATACCTGGTGTTCAGGGAACTTTGTTAAGTGATGTAAATACCTACGATATAGTAAACGCTAAGGTGTTGGTATTTACTGAAAGTGTTGCAAGAATTTTTAGTGAAGAAGAAGTAGCGGAAGCATAAAAATAGATTAGCTGATTAGCTGATATGCTAATATGCTGAGGACGTAATAAACATTAAAAGGTTACAATTAGCAAAATAGCTAATTAGCAAATTATCAAATTAGAATTATGAAACTGTCTGAAGTTTTAATAAAGCCTATCTTATCTGAAAAGATAAATAAGCAAACTGAAAAAATGAACCGTTACGCTTTTGTAGTAAGCAGAAAAGCCAACAAACTGGAAATTAAAAAAGCAGTGGAAGAGTTCTACGGTGTTCAGGTAAAAAATGTTAACACAACAGTTATGCCTGGTAAAGCTAAGTCGCGTAACACAAAAGCGGGAGTAGTTAGTGGCCGTAAGCCCGCTAAAAAGAAAGCGTTTGTTACTGTTGCTGATGGCGAATCAATTGATATCTACGGAACAGTATAACCCTTTCCGCTGAAGGAGCAGGGGTAGTTAAAATATTAAGGAATGGTAATTCTGCTACCGCAAAATGCAGAGATTATTAAAATAAAAAGTTCGTCCCCCTTTAGGGGATAAGGGCAAAATGGCACTTAGAAAATACAAACCGACCACAGCAGGTACACGTTGGAGAATTGGTAATGCATACGCAGAGATCACTACCAATATTCCTGAAAAAACGTTGCTTGAAAAGCAAAAAAATACTGCTGGTCGTAACTCTCAGGGTAGAAGATCAATGCGCTACATGGGTGGTGGTAATAAAACGATGTATCGTATTATCGATTTCAAGAGAGATAAAAAGAACATTCCTGCCATCGTAAAAAGTATTGAATACGATCCAAACCGTACTGCATTCATCGCATTGCTGAATTATGTGGATGGGGAAAAACGTTACATCATTGCTCCAAATGGTTTACAGGTTGGCGCAACAGTTTTAAGTGGAGATAGTGTTGCTCCTGAATTAGGTAATGCGCTTCAGTTAAAATTTATGCCGCTTGGTACCAATGTGCACAACATTGAAATGCAGCCGGGCCAGGGTGGTAAATTAGTTCGCAGCGCAGGTAACACCGCACAGTTAGCAAATAAGGAAGAAAAATATGGTATTTTAAAAATGCCAAGTGGTGAGTTAAGAAAAGTATTAATCAATTGTTATGCAACTGTTGGAGTGGTTAGTAACAGTGATCATAACCTGGAAAGTGCAGGTAAAGCGGGTAGAAACCGGTGGAAAGGTGTAAGGCCAAGAACAAGGGCGGTAGCGATGAACCCTGTAGATCATCCAATGGGTGGTGGCGAAGGT
>JANYFI010000637.1 GCA_025362765.1 Ferruginibacter sp.
CGGAGTATAAAAAAGCACTGTCTGCGGAGGAAACCGCTGCCAGGTATCCCACAAAATTAGCCTCATTTTCTTTTGCATATCCAATCTGGTGGCCAATTTCATGGCAAGTGGTGTAGGGTTGTAAAAATTTGGGCACGGTAGTATTTACCTGCGCTTCTCCTGTAAATGGATTATAGTACCCTGTAAAACCTGCATAATTGCCTAACCACCCCCAGAGCGAGGTCTTCACGTCTGCAGCCCGGTATTGCAAAAAGGGATATTTTTTATACACTTCGGCATAAGCATCGGCTGCGCCACGAAATATTTCTTTGCTGCTTTTAATGGTTGCTCCCGAACGAAGGCTGGCGGTTTTACTGTCATTTATTTTTTGCAGCAACAGGGTATTGAGGTTTTTCAAATCGGCCGCAGTGTATTTTTCCACGGTTAAACCTAGCTGGAAAGCAATGCCGCGGCGATTATAGTTAATACCCCAAAAAATATTGAATACAATGTAAATAATCAGCAAAACCAGTACAGTGTTGGATAATTTGTGCCGTATGAATTGAATGCTCACCTGTTTTTTTATGATGGCTTTGATGGCTTTTACCAGTTTGTACAATAACCAGGCAGCCGCTATACCATATAATATATCACCCAGGCTAACTGGCAGCCATCCGGTAATCAGTCTGAAAAAAATGGCCATGGGGGGATAAAAACCGGTGGCGTAATACTCCTCTGCCCTGAATGAACTAACAGAAAAAAGGTGGATCAACACAACCAATACCAGTAACAATATCCAATAAACCAACCTTTTGTTTTGCTTCATAGAATTTAAAAATAAGGAAAAACAGGTTCTACCTGAATATTGCAACAATAATTTGATATCAATGATTTAAATTAATCTAAAAAACGTACCTTTGCCGTCCTTTAAACCGAAGGTAATGGGAAAAAGAAAGGCAATAGAGATAGCTTTTGTGGGTTTAAAGCCTGGCATTCATGAGTTTACTTACACAGTGGACGAAGCTTTTTTTGCCGGCGACGAAACAAGGGAATTTACCAATTGCGTTGCTACGGTAAAGTTGCAGTTGGATAAAAAAAGTAGTTTTCTGCTACTGAAATTTGAAGTTGGAGGAGCAGCGGAGGTTATTTGTGATCGTTGCGGTAACCAGCTAAAAAAAGATCTTTGGGATGAGTTTAATATGCTGGTGAAGATGGTTGATAATCCCGACGAGATGAATCAGGAGGAGGAAGATCCGGATGTATTTTATATTTCCAGAACGGAAAGCCATATATACCTGAACGACTGGATATATGAATTTGTAAGTTTAAGCGTACCGGTTCAAAAGCTTTGTACTGAAGAAGAATTTGGTGGGCCAAAATGCAATAAAGAGGTGTTGGAAAAATTGAGGGAAATGGAGGCAAGTGAGGATGCAAAAAATGCCACTACTATCTGGAAAGGGCTGGATAAATTTAAAAAGAATTGAAAAAGTTAAAATAGTCTAATAAATAATTTCACAATAACAATTAAAATTTACAGATATGCCAAATCCGAAACGACGCCATTCGCAGCAGCGCAGCGCAAAGAGAAGGACGCATTACAAAGCAAGCGAAACAACTTTAACAGTTGATAAAACAACCGGCGAAACACATGTACGCCACCGTGCACATGTAAGTGAAGGCAAATTATATTATAAGGGTCAGGTGGTTGCTGAAAAAGCGCCGCTAAAAGCATAATATTTTTCAAATGCTGAATTCTAAGTTCTACATTCGGTTTCGGATGCGGCACTTAGAATTTTTTATTTAATGAATGTACTATGAATATTGGGCTTGATATGATGGGAGGTGATTATGCACCCCTGGAGGCGGTAAATGGCATTTCACTTTTTTTGGCTGAAGGGCATCAAAATGTTACCCTAACACTTATTGGCGATGCTGGTGTAGTGAAAGATTTGCTGATAGCGCATGTCATTCCATTGGATAATATCGTGCTGGTGCATGCATCGCAGGTAATTGAAATGCACGATCACCCCACCAAAGCCTTGCGGGAAAAAAAAGACTCTTCCATAGCCATAGGTTTTCAGTTACTGGGTACGGGTAAAATTGATGCTTTTATCAGTGCGGGTAATACCGGTGCCATGATGGTAGGTGCTTTGTTTAGCATCAAGGCCATTGACGGCGTTAGCAGGCCAACCATTGGAGCGTATATCCCCAGGGAAAATGGTACGCTGGGATTGTTGGTGGATGCAGGTATTAACGCGGATTGCAAGCCGGAGAATCTTAACCAGTTTGCCACATTGGGTTCGCTGTATGCAGAGCATATTCTTGGATATAAAAATCCTAAAGTCGGGTTGATTAATGTAGGGGAGGAAGAAGGAAAAGGCAATCTGCTGATGCAGGCGGCTTATGCTTTATTAAAAGAAAACCAGCACATTAATTTTATCGGGAACATAGAAGGACGCGACATTGTGCTGGACAAAGCAGATGTAATGGTATGTGACGGCTTTACCGGAAACGTGGTATTAAAAATGGCCGAAAGTATCTATGACCTTACAAAACGCAGGGGAGTTACCGATGAACATTTTGACCGCTTTAATTTTGAAAGATATGGTGGCGTACCCGTGTTAGGGGTATCAAAACCAGTCATAATAGGGCATGGTATTTCAAAAGACCTGGCGTTTAAAAATATGATCAGCAGTGCGCAGCTAATGCTGGAAAAAGATTTACTGCAAAAGATGAAGGATGTGTTTGTGCAAAAAAGTTAAGTAATAAGTTATTTTAATAAAAAAGACCTGGCATAATTTATACCAGGTCTTTTTTATTAAATTTTTAAGTTAGGTTAGAAACTGTAAGCAGCTCTAAGACCAAGGAATGAAAGAGTACTTCCATTTTTGCTGGCAGCCTGGTATTTTAGTTGAAGATCAAAATTAGGACTTACATTATAACCAATACCGGGAGCATATGTGAATGCACTTGAGCTTGGTACTCCTGTTGCAGACAAGAATGACATACCCAATTGTACGCCGCCATATACACTTTCAGTAAAATAATATTTACCACCAACCAGGATAGGGATAATTCCTATCGCAGGGCCTTTAACCGAAGTCCCGTCAAATGTAAAAGTTTTACCGGAAAAACTAAGGTAGCCTGCACTCAGGGTTAATCCAATATTTTCAGCAGCTTTGTATTCTGCCTGTAAGGAGCCACCGATACCAAAATTGTTGCTTGTTTTTAAGTCTCCCATTGGTAAACCAGCTTCGAGGCCAACACTGAATTTTAAGTCTTTACCTTCTGAAGATGATTGTGCGTTGGCAGACATAATGCCCATGGCTAAGATTGCTGCACTTAAGATTAATTTTTTCATTGTACTTTAATTGTTGTTTTTTTGGGTGGTTAAAATAAGTGTAAAAATATAATAATTTGATACTAAATTCAAATTATTATTAATTTTTTTTTAAAACGTAATTGGATGAATAATATTGTTAAACAAGTAATTACGCGTTACAATATAAAGCCCCGGCATAATTAATGCCGGGGCTTTATTCATTTTTTTATGTCGTTAGTCTTAAAATATGTAGGCCACTCTAAACCCAATTGCACCCAATGTGCCACCACTAACAGAATAGCCGTCATATTTAAAACTGGCGTCTATCGCTTTCTCAGACTTTGTTTTAAACTCATATCCTAATTGAGGCGAATAGGCAAAAGCACTACCGCCACCATTGTTTAAAAATGCAACGCCCAATTGAGCGGCTCCATATACACCGCCACTTAAAAAATACTTAACACCTACCCGCACAGGGATAAAAGTTGCTCCCTTAAATTTTGTGCCAGCCCCATAGGATTTACCATTGTAAGAGATGATCCCCAATGTAGCCGTTCCATACAGATGTTGCTGCAGTAAAACCTCTGCCTGTATACTTCCACCAATTCCAAACGAATGCGTGTTTGAAAAGGCTCCCGTGGCAAAAGAAAGTTCCGGACCAATACTCACCTTAAATTTTGAATCACTTTGCGCCATGGCTAATGATGATGCACCTAATACGATCATCACGCTTAAAATTAATTTTTTCATTGTACAGTTTTTTATTGTGTAAAGATATGCCTGCAAACGCTTAAACTACAATAACCGGCTTGTTATTTATTTATTAATGAGCCGGATAGGTTATTTATATGCTAGAGAGAATGTACCTTATTATAAATTTTCCAGCATGTCTTTTGTCATGGCTGGTAAATCATAGTCTTCCTTCCAGCCCCAGTCGTTTCTTGCTACCGAATCATCAATGCTTTGCGGCCAGCTGTTGGCTATTTGTTGCCGGTAATCCGGTTGATAGCTGATGGTGAATTCGGGAATATGTTTTTTTATTTCAGCACCAATTTCTTTCGGCGAAAAACTCATACCCGAAATATTGTAGGATGTCCGGATGGTTATTTTTTCTGCGGGGGCTTCCATCAGTTCCAGCGTAGCTTTAATGGCATCCGGCATATACATCATCGGCAGGTAAGTATCTTCTTTTAAAAAGCAGTCATACTTTTTTTCTTCCACCGCTTCATGAAAAATTTCTACCGCATAATCCGTAGTACCTCCGCCGGGAGCGCTTTTATAACTGATCAGTCCGGGATAACGGATGCTTCTTACGTCAAGCCCCCAACGTTGGTGATAATAGTTGCACCAAAATTCGCCCGCATATTTGCTAATGCCGTACACTGTGATGGGTTCGATGATGGTTTGCTGTGGGCAGTTTTTTTTGGGTGAGGTAGGGCCAAAAACAGCAATGGAACTTGGCCAGTACACCTTGTGTATTTTTTCTTCCCTGGCAATGTCCAGTACATTCAATAAGCTCTGCATATTTAAACTCCAGGCCAGGTTTGGGTTTTTTTCGCCGGTGGCGGAAAGTATAGCCGCCAGTAAATATATCTGCGTAATGTTTTGCCGTATCACCTGCACATGCAGCATTTCCTTATTCATTACATCCAGGCTCACATAAGGTCCTGTGCCTTTCAGCAAATCATTTTCTTCCCTTAAATCGCTGGCTACAACATTGGCATTGCCATAAATTTTTCTCAACGCTAATGTTAGTTCAACGCCAATTTGTCCGCTGGCTCCTATCACCAGGACTTTTTCTTTTATCATACTTATCTTTTTATGTATTTATCAAAAGTAACCATAAAACAATTCACCTGTTTTACGCCAGTTGCTAAAAAAGTAACGCCAGTTATACAAGGCATCTTGTAAACCTCTATTGAAAAAGATAGTTTTATTAAAAGGTTTTTCAGCTAACAATAAGCGGGTATGAAAAATATACAACAGCGGGTAATACTTTTAGTATCCATTTTTTTAATCAACCAGTTGGCAATAGGGCAGGCAAGGATAATTATCAACGGTGGAATAATAGCGATCAGTCAAAACGCTTCGTTGATTATTGATAATCCTGCCAGTAACGGGATCACTTTTAACGGAACGGGATACATACAAAGTGAAGGCACCGGAAACCGGTTAATCTGGTCTATTGGTTCGCAAGCCGGCAACTATTTAATACCTTTTGGAAACACTGCCGGGTATTTCCCCTTACAATTTAATGCCAGTTCTGCAACTGGTGCCAATGGACAAATTATTTTTAGTACTTACCCCACCAGCACCTGGAAAAATAGTGACGAACTGCCGCCGGGTGTTACGAATATAAACATCAATGGCGTCGATAATTCTGCCAAAACCATTGATCGTTTTTGGCAAATTAATCCCCAAGGTTACATTACGAATCCAACAATAAATAACCTGTTTTTTACCTATACTGATGCGGAATATAGCTCGCCCAACACAATTGCC
>JANYFI010000651.1 GCA_025362765.1 Ferruginibacter sp.
GAGGCACAGTTTGGCGATTTCTGTAACGGTGCACAAACTATGATTGACCAGTTTATTGTAGCCGCTGAAACCAAGTGGCAACGCATGAACGGCGTGGTAATGCTATTGCCTCATGGCTATGAAGGACAAGGACCTGAACATAGCAGCGCCAGGATGGAAAGGTTTTTACAAATGTGTGCGGAACTGAATATCGTTATTACAAACATTACCACAGCCGCCAATTTTTTCCACGCCTTGCGCAGGCAGCTTTGCTGGTCGTTCAGAAAGCCGTTGATCAATTTTGCTCCCAAGGCAAATCTCCGTCACCCCGGCAGTTACAGTGCAGTTGATGAATTTACCAATGGCAAATTTAAAGAGGTGATAGACGATGCCTTTGTAAGCGAAGCCGCCGAAGTAAAAAAAGTGTTGTTCTGTTCGGGTAAAATATATTTTGATTTGGCTGAAAGACAGCAGAAAGAAAACCGGAAAGATGTAGCCATTGTAAGGGTTGAACAAATTTACCCGATACCACAAACACAGTTGGATGAATTATATAAAAAATACAGCAAAGCTATCTGGCATTGGGTGCAGGAAGAACCATTAAATATGGGCGCCGCCAGCTTTTTAAGAATGAATTTAAAGAACATCAATTTCTTTATCATCAGCAGGCTGCAAAGTGCTTCTACTGCCACAGGTTACGCCAAAATTCACGCAAAGGAGCAATTGGAAATAATTGATACAGCCTTCAGCATTTAATTTACAACAGGTAAAATATTGTATCAAACCGGTTAACAGCCGGTTTTTGCTTTGTGGGGGCTGCAATATTTTTTATGGTAATGGAGCAAATAAACCCAGTTTTTTTATTGATAAGTTTAACCGAAATTCGCACAACATTAAATTAATACAATGGCAATAGAAATAAAGGTACCTTCTGTAGGAGAAAGTATAACGGAAGTCACGCTCGTTAAGTGGTTAAAAAAAGATGGTGATTATGTGAACCGCGACGAAGTGATTGCAGAACTGGAAAGTGAAAAAGCTACATTTGAAATAAATGCCGAACAGGCGGGCGTGCTTAAGACAATTGCCGTAGAGGGAGACACATTGAAAATTGGCGATATCGCCTGCAGCATTGATACCGAAGCGGCTAAACCGGAAGGAGCCGCACCTGCTGCAAACGCTTCGCCGGTAGCACCAGCTGTAGTGGTACCAGTTGATGCGCCTAAAGCTGTACCTAATGCGGATATTAAGGCAACACCGGTAGCCGCCGCCATCATTGCTGATAAAAAAGTAGATGTTAAGACGGTAGTAGCGAGCGGTAGCAATGGCAGAATAGTAAAACAGGATGTGCTGGAAGCCATCAGCAACCCCGGTAGAAAACCGGGCATGGAATTGTTTGGCCGCGATAAGCGCACGGAAAAAATGAGTAACCTGCGCAAAACAATTAGCCGCAGATTAGTTGAAGCGAAAAATACTACGGCAATGCTTACCACTTTTAACGAAGTGGATATGACTGCCATTATGGAGATAAGAGCTAAAAATAAAGATAAGTTTAAGGAAAGCCATGGCGTTAATCTTGGCTTTATGAGTTTTTTTACAAAAGCCTGCTGCTTTGCTTTGCAGGAATGGCCTGCAGTAAATGCCATGATTGACGGAGAAAACATCCAGTATAATAATTACTGCGATATTTCCATCGCCGTTTCAGCACCCAAAGGATTGGTAGTGCCGGTGATAAGAAATGCGGAAAGTTTAAGCATGGCCGAAATAGAAAAGAAAGTGGTGGAACTGGCTACCAAAGCGAAAGAAAATAAATTGACGATTGAAGAAATGAGTGGTGGTACTTTCACTATTACCAACGGCGGTGTTTTTGGATCTTTAATGAGCACGCCCATTATCAACATTCCACAAAGCGCTATTTTAGGAATGCATAAAATACAGGAAAGGCCAATGGCCATTAACGGCCAGGTGGTAATAAGGCCAATGATGTATGTTGCGTTGAGTTACGATCATCGTATTATCGACGGCCGGGAATCAGTGAGTTTCCTGGTAAGATTAAAAGAATTGCTGGAAAACCCCGCATTGCTTTTATTTGGAAAAGATCCAGTAAAAAGTTTACTGGAATTATAAATATTTTACATTTTATTATTACGGCTGGAACTTTCAGCCGTAAATATTTTGTATATTATGAGCCGTTTCTATTCCTACATTAATACCACCATAAAACTGGTAGAACAATATAAAGGCGATCAGCCTTTTGCCATTTTTTTAAAAGCTTTTTTTAGCAAAGAAAAAAAGTATGGCTCCAAAGACCGCAAACAAATTGCGTCGCTTTGTTACAATTATTTCAGGCTTGGCCTTGCTATGCACTACTCGTCTTCCGAACAAAAATTAAAAGTGGCTGTTTTTTTAGGCGAAAAGGAATTGTCCGAATTTGTGGAGAAAATAATTCCGGAATGGACTGAGCAAATAAGCTATGCTACAAATAAGAAACTGGCACTTGTAAAGGACCAGTTTTTGGTGAATGATATTTTTCCGTTTAAAGATATATGGAGTGAAGGTGTGAACCCTGAAACCTACTGTCTGTCGATGCTGTCGCAGCCATTGCTTTTTTTGCGTATCCGGCCGCAATGCAAAATTACTACTGTAAAAAAGCTGGGAAAATCTAAACTGCCATATGAATTAATCAACCAGGATTGCATTTGCCTGCCCGCTGCAACCAAGGCGGAAGATTTTTTTATCACTGATAAGGAAGTGGTAGTACAGGATTATAGTTCTCAAAAAGTTTTAAACTACCTGCGGCAAAATGAAACAGCATTATTCCGTAAAGTACCACCCAATAAAGGCATTGCCACCTGGGATTGTTGTGCAGCCAGCGGCGGAAAATCCATTTTATTATTGGATGTTTTAAAACATAAGATTGATCTTACCATTGCTGATATTCGCCCCGGGATTGTGATGAATCTTCACCAGCGTTTTAAAAGAGCCGGTATCAAACAATACAATTATTTTATTGCCGATGTGGGCGATGCTCATTTTTCTCCACCTGCCAGTAATTACCAGCTCATTATTTGCGATGCTCCTTGTACCGGCAGTGGCACCTGGAGCAGAACTCCTGAACAACTGTATTTTTTTACTTTGAACGATGTAAAAAAATACAGCGATATGCAACGAAGGATTGTAAGCAATGTAGTGCCTTACTTGCAGTCGGAAGGCATATTTGTTTATATTACCTGTTCTGTTTTTAAAGAAGAAAATGAAGCGGTAGCCACCTTTATACAGCAAGTTCTGCACCTGAAATTATTGCACATGGAAATATTGAAAGGCTTTGATAACAGGGCCGATACGATGTTTGTCGCAGTGTTTAAAAAGGAGGCTTAGTGTATAATTACCTTTTTAGTGGTTGATTTTTTATCATTGATGAATACGCTTACAAAGTAAACGCCGCGACTCAATTGGTTTACAGGTATAGTAAATGTTTCAGTACCGTTTACCAACTGGTCAGGCAGGCCATACACTTTCTGCCCGGTGCTGTTGTACATTTCAATGGCAGCAGATACGGTATTGTTCCGGGTAACGGTAATGAACAGATTTTCTGTTACCGGGTTTGGATGAATTCGTATATTTTCTGTAAGATTTCCGGTGTTGCAGTTGGGGATATAATTCAGTGTTGCAGAGTCCAGATAAAAACTGGTATCGGCTGCAATCGTCATTTTGAAGCGGTATTGAATAGCAGCATTTCCGGTAATACCGCTTAAATCATCTGTATAGCTATAATCGGATTTTATAAAATTGTTGTTAGTATTTTTTATTGTTGAAATAACTTTATAAACAGTTTCAGCCGGCAATTTTCTTTCTATATCAACGCTCATATCAGCCGCGGCTTTAAGGGTATATTGAATGTTGGCACTGCAGTTGGTGCCAGTGGTGATTTGCTGTGCGTACAATTTTTTTACCAGCAACACAAAGGCGGCTTTAACATCTGGTATGCCATAACCCGTGCGGGTATCAGGGCTTGAAAATTTGTCGGATGATCGTCTCAATACATCAATTACCTGCATATTATTAACCTCTGGGAATGCCTGCCATAAACAAGTGGTGATGCCTGCCATGATCGGACAGGCGAAGGAGGTACCACTTTCGGGAACAGGGTTGCCGTTACTGTTATTGGCTACAACCGCACGAACGCCCACCGCTGCGACATCTGGTTTAACCTGTCCATCACTGGAAGGTCCGTAACTGCTAAACAATGCCACCTGTCTGCTGGTATCAACAGCGCCTACGGCCAGTACACTATCAGCATCGGCCGGAGTAGAAATGTAGTGCCATGGATCTTGTCCGTAATTACCCGCAGCTGCCACTACAACAATTCCTTTTTTTGCAGCAATATTCACAGCCCTTGCAATGGTGGTTGTATTACCATCCATGTTTGCATAGCTGTAGTTAAAAATGGGATTGTCGAAAGTATTATAGCCCAATGAAACAGAAAATACATCCGCCCCTAAACTATCCGCCCGTTCTGCTGCTGCGGCCCAGTTGTGTTCTTCTATCGGGTATTCACTGTTAATATCTTCGGTGCGGTATAAATAAAAAGAAGTTTTTGGAGCAGTGCCGATAAATACCCCAGGCATATTGGCGGCGATAGTACTTAAACAGTTCATGCCATGGGCAAAATCTTCATTTACGCTGGTATCACCCGCCACAAAATCCCAGGTTTCCAGCACTTGTTTGTTATTTCGGATGCTGTCAAAAGTGGGCAGGCTCTGGTAATGATAAAAGCCCGCATCCATAATAGCCATTTGCATGCCTTCACCTTTAAAACCATGGTTGTGCAAAAACTCGGCATTGTGCAGGTGAACCTGTCCATACGATTGCCCATAGCTGTAAAAATCTGATGGGTTTTGGGGTTTCTCGGCAAGACTGGTTAAAGGTTTGTCTGAAATAGTGGCCAGCTTGTTACGCAAAGTTGTAGTAGTAAAGAATCTCGCCGCTATGGGTGAAGCTGACTGTACAAATGAAAATGAATTGATTTTATTTAAAGCCGCAACATCAGTTGTTTGAATACACACCTGGTTAAACCATTTGCTTACGGTAAGAATGGTAACGTTTGCAGTGTTGCGTATACTGTCGATATATGCAGGTGTAATGGGTAAATCAGTTTCGTCTATGCTGATACTGTATCTGATTCTTCTGTCAATGGCACGTTGCGTTAAAAACCGCGAAGGATTGCTGATGGAAAAAGGGGTACCGGTTTTATTTTTAAACTGAATAATGTATCTGGAAAATTGTGCGAAAGTAGGTGCATGGCAGAGGCTGAAAATGAAACAAAAAATAAGCGGAAGTTTCTTCATCTGCACTTTTTATTAAACTGTTTGCCAGGCGTTATCAAATATAAAAGAATTATTGAAAACAGTCCGTCACCTAATTATGATCAATCATGGTGAGTGTGATGCCATAGCCTACCTTGTAGCCGTAAGTGCCTGTTGGATTCTGGTATTCCTGGTGAAGAAACCGATGATACACCAGGCCGATGCCTTTGGCGTAATTCGATACGCTGAAATCAATTACGCTGTACACGCTTGGGTCATTTGTATTGCCTAATACCTGGTCTGTTTCGCCTACTTTTAAAGTGCTGTCAACAGTTATATTACCCAGCGTAAGGGGTGTATACAAGCTATCATACGTATAGTCCCAGTCATCATAATATTTATAATCTGAGGAAGAAGAATATGTATCAATATAGGAATTCCCTTTCCACGTATAGCCATTGGTGATGGGCAGTTTCAATTTTATAAAGCGAAAATTATTTTCGATAAATTCATAGGACGTTCCAGTGTTGATAGCAGTAAAGGTATTGTCGGTTACCCACTCATCTGTGGGGGTTTTTCGAATGTAGCGCCTGATGATAAATGCCTTTCTTCCCAGGTTATCCGTAGTGGTATCTTGTACCAGGTGTTTTACCTGATAGCTGATTACGGTATCGTTCGGGATTAAATTATCTGCAAAAACAAGAGAGTCTAACTGGTAGGTGATATATTTTCCCACTTCAAGCGGAGCAAAATCGCTGATGGCATCTGTTTTAAATTCATCCATTTTTTTACAGGCGCTAAAAATAACCATGACTGCAGCAAAGCCGGCTAACAAAATATTTTTTTTCATAAAACAGATAATTATTAATCAGAGCCTGATATTAAGTAAAAAGCTGCTCACTCCGCTGAATTATACCACCGCCGATTACATCATCGCCTTCATAAAAAACGGCACTTTGCCCCGGAGTAATGCCTTTTACATATTCACTGAAACGAACATTTACCCCGTTTTGGTATGTATGCAGGGTGCTAAATGCGCCTTTATCTTTGTAGCGTATTTTCGTTAGTGTTTGCATTCCTTCCGCTACACCGTCATATTTTATCCAGTTAATTTTTGCCACCTGCATGTCATTGCCCTTTAAATCATCTTCATCCCCCAACACAATAGTATTGGTATTTGGGTCAATGGCCGTTACAAATGCAGGCTTGCCCAGCGCAATATCCAGGCCTTTTCTTTGCCCGATGGTATAAAATGGATATCCTTTATGCTGGCCCAAAATATTGCCGGCTTTGTCAGTAAAATTCCCGCCGGCAACTTTTTCTTCCAATCCGGCCACATTGCGCTTTAAAAATCCGCGGTAATCGTTATCCGGTACAAAACATATTTCGTAACTCTCCGCTTTTTTTGCCAGCTCGGGGTAGCCAAAATCGTGCGCCATCTGGCGGATATCAGTTTTATGATAGGTGCCCAATGGCAATAGGGTACGACTAAGCAAGTCTTGCTGCAATCCCCATAAAACATAACTCTGGTCCTTTGTTTCATCAATACCCTTGCGAATAAAATAGCGGCCATTGCTGTGCTGGTGTATTTGAGCATAATGACCGGTTGCAATAAAATCGCAACCCAATGTATCCGCTCTTTTTAACAGTGCCCGCCATTTAATATGGGTATTGCACATTACGCAGGGGTTAGGCGTACGACCGGCCATATATTCTTCTACAAAATTATCAATTACAAAATCGCCAAATTCTTCCCGGATGTCTAAAATAAAGTGTGGAAAGCCATGTTGCACGGCTGCCTGGCGTGCATCATTAAAACTATCCAGGTTGCAACAGCCTGTTTCTTTTTTTCCGGTAGTACCCACACTGGTAGCATAATCCCATGTTTTCATGGTAATGCCTACTACTTCATACCCCTCTTTGTGTAGCATCAATGCAGCCACCGTACTGTCAATGCCACCACTCATGGCCATTAAAACTTTACCTTTTTTACTCATATCGAAACTTTTCGATACAAAGATACAGCATAGATTATAAAAATTATTTTTCAGCCATCAGGTGTAACGTTGCGTTAATTCCTCAAATTGAGCAACTCAACTCCTTTCAATTGCGATGAATTCAATATTGCGGCATGGGAAACTTGTTTTCTTCGCCAAAAAAAATGAGGCATCTTATTTGAAACCAATGAAAATATTCTTAATAAATTTTTTTATGAAAAATGCTATAGTGGTTTTGGTGATATGTGCAGCAGCATTTCTGTTCGGGTGTAATATGAAAGGTAAAGACGAGTCAAATAAGGCCATTATCGGTACTGACAGTTCTATGATGTCTGTAACAGATACGACCGCTAATATTGCCGCTACTGCAATGCATGGCGATAGCGATGCTGCAGGTGGAATGATGGCAAAAAGAAATGATTCCGTTATAAAACTAAATATGGCTAAACCTGACCCCTACAAAAAAGGGTAAAAAAGGAAGCGTAATTATTGCTGAAAATGAAGCCATGAACAAAGCAAATATGGATATGGATAAAGAAGG
>JANYFI010000662.1 GCA_025362765.1 Ferruginibacter sp.
TTAAATCAATGTCGGGAGCAATATAAAACTGCCTGAACCTTTTTATACCTGTATAGTCGTTTAAAATACCGTTTTTATCAACCCATTTATTATCAACGGCACCCAGCATACCCTCGGCACCATAACCAAGAGCTATATTAAACCAACCGGGTATTCCTGAAGTTTTAAAAAAAGAATGAACATTTGCACTCAACCAGTAAGTTTGGGCATTGTAATCTTTTAAAATTCTTTGTGGTAAATCGACACCATAAATATCCCTGGCCCGTTGGTTTAAAACACCATGTACATAGCTTCGGCGATGAGATGAAAATTTCAATTGGATTCGTTGCTCTTTCCAGCCAAGTTCCTGGCCGATCAATAAAGCACTACCGGTCATATTTCCCACGTAATCGCCCCAGCTAAACCCCCACTGCGACGAGAACCCATCCAGCACTTCTATAATTGTCTGATAACCTAATCCGCTTAATCCGCCGATCCAAATACTTTTTTTTCGCGGCAAACCAGCCCACTCCCACATGCCTATACAAGCCCTACCTTCTGTATAAGCACTCCAGGTGTGGCCGGCCTTATCTACCTGCAGCCATTCTTTATTGTCATTAAAAAAATGAAAACTACTCTGGGGATAATTTTTATACCAGGTTGCATACAGGGCCGCCATAATTCCGCCATAGGCTACCACATTACTTGTTGCCACAAGCACTATCTTTTTTTTGCTTTTATTTATTTGTACCTGATATAAATCCGGTGAAATATGCAGATTAATATAGGTACTGCTATCCTGTGCATCAATATTCAGGCAAATAAAGACGCAAACAATTATAAAAACTAGTCTCATGTTTTTTGTATCGACAAACGGTTGAGCATATTCTCAATAACGGGAGTCAAATCTATACTTTAATTATACAATGTGCAATTGATTAACTTTTGAATAACTAATGAAAGCGCAGTGATTTTATAACTTAGGGTAAAATGAAAAAAGACACCGCATCAAGGATAAAAAGTTTTAATGCTAACAGAGAGCAAAAAGTATTACCCATTAAATATCAGGCAATGTCTGGTAGCCTGTTTCGGTTTTTCCGGGGCTCATGTCACCTGTTTTATGAAGACTTACTGCAGCAATATCCTTTTCCTGCATCTCCGGCCACGTGGATCTGTGGTGACGCCCACATCGAAAATTTTGGCAGCTATAAAGCGGCCAATCACCTGGTTTATTTTGACCTCAATGATTTTGATGAAGCTGTACAAGCACCGTTATTACTGGAAATTTCCAGGCTATTGGTTTCTGTGGAAATAGCCGCGACAGCAATCAAATTTACTGCGAGGGAAAAGAAAAATATTACAAAGCAATTGCTTAATCATTACAGTAGCACACTTGTGTATGGTAAGCCTGGAAATATTGAAAGAGCAACTGCAACAGGATTAATAAAAAGCCTGATTACAAAAGTGGCAGATAGAAAAGCTAAGTCATTACTTATCGCCAGGACAGATAACAAATCTAAAAAAAGTAAACTTATTATAAGTGACAAATTGCTTGAGCTTTCCAGGGAAGAAAAGAAAGACCTGGGGACTGCTTTTACCAGATGGTTTAGTAACACCCATCACAAAAACTACCTTTTTGCAGATGCAGGATTTCGTATTGCTGGTACCGGCAGTATCGGTGTAAAGCGTTTTTTAATTCTGTTAGAGCAAGAAGATAACCCTAAAGAGAAAAAGCTGATTGATATTAAACAAGCGATGCCATCCTGTGTAGCCAAGTATTGTAACTTAAAACAGCCCGATTGGAAAAACGAAGCTGCGCGGGTAATTCAGGTGCAGGAAATGATGCAAAACATGGCGCCGGCTTTTCTGTCGGCTTTTCAATTCAGGGATGATTGGTTTGTAGTGAAAGAAATGCAACCCACAGAAGATAAGGTCAATATCAACCTCGCGATAAAGCAGCCCGCAAAAGTGGAAAAGCATATAGCCGACCTGGGGTCATTACTTGCTTCAGTACAGCTGAGAAGCAGTGGCAGATTAGCTTCAGCAACGGCGGATGAGTTGGCCGGTTTTGCAAATAATACAAGTTGGAAAAAAATACTTCAGGAATGGTCTCTGCACTATTCCAACCAGTTAAAAAAAGAGTATATAGACTTTTGCATAGCATTTAAAGACGGATATTTTAAAAACTGAAATAGTGTTTATAATCTAAGAAATTCTTTTCCGTCTCTACAATACACACATCATTTCTTACCGAAAAGAAAGTCTATTGCCTGGTGTATTTTATACCTTCAAGTGACAGGTCAATGCATCACTTCAGCATAATTAATTCCACCTCTTTATTAAGAGAAAACTACAATTACATTTCTTTAACATAATAAATCTTAAAAGTTAGCTTCCTTTGTTGGCTAGAAAAAATGAAAAACGGCTTTAGAAAATATACCACTAATTTTATACTTGTAATACTTGCATTGCAAATATTGAATATGAGCATTACCTGCCGTATTACCGATGACAGTTTTTTTTCCCAGATAGATGATTCTGTAAACATTGCAGATCATGCTGTGGAGTTTATTGTGGAAGACCTGTTGGGGTTTACCAATGCTTTTCCTGAAGTGAAAGAAAACAAACAGCAACATCCTGTTTCTTTCCAAAAAGTGCAAGAGTTTAAGCTGTTTTCTTTTGAACCCTCATTAGAAATATCCCGCTGTTTGGTGCTAATGCTAGAAAATTATTCCTCCTTTGTTGTAAATCCTTATTCTGAATATTTATGGGAAATAAATCCTCCACCACCCAAAGTGGCATAACATTTCCCCATTTTTTTTGCTGGTGCTTATTTTGATAAAAAGCAGGTGTATTGCCTATTAGTGCAGGTAGTTTATACTTCCGGTCTATGCTTAATTGTAAGCTATCGATGAACAATTAGTATTGTACTATACAGATGTTGCTGCTTTTAATTAATCTCACCAGGGATATAGTTTTTGAGAAAACCATTTTCCACTTCTCCTTTATTAAAATACTTCCTTTTAAACTATGAGTTTGTTTATAAAGATGGCACTGCTGCAGACACTGCTGGCATCCACACTGCTTTGCCGGGCGCAACAGCCTGCGCCTTCCTTACCTGTTCCAGCTTCTATTTATTTGAAACTAGATAGTGCGGAAGCGATTTTTTTACAAAACAATTTTTTGCTGCTGGCACAAAAATATACTGTTGATGCGGCGAAGGCTTTGGTGATTCAGGCTAAACTATATCCCAATCCCAATTTTAATTTTGCCACAACAATCTATAACCAGGATTCAAAAAAAATATTCCCATCGCCGTTTTCCAGCAATGGTGAAGCCATCAGTGGTATTTCTCAACTGATTATACTCGCCGGAAAAAGGAATAAACAAGTGCAGCTGGCACAAGCCAATGTACACTTAAACGAATATCAGTTTTTTGATTTGATACGAACACTCAAATACACTTTGCGAACCGACTTTTTTAATATTTATTATTTACAGCAATCCGCTAAGGCATATGATGCTGAAATAAAAGCGTTAAGCCAGATTGCAGATGCCTTTGAACTGCAACGTGACCAAAAGTATATTGCTGAAAAGGAGGTGCTTAGAATAAAAGCATTGCTGTATAGTTTTCAGAGTGAATACAATGACCTACAGAATCAAATTAACGATATAGAAAGTGAACTGCGGCAGGTACTGCAGATTAAACCTTACAATTATATTATACCCGTGCCTGACAGCGAGGCAATCCGTAATTTAAACCCGCTTAAATATCAGTTAGCCACTTTGCTTGACACTGCATATACCCACCGGACAGATTTATTAATCGCAAAGGAAAACACCAATATTAATCAGCTGAATTATAAATACCAGCAAGCATTGGCTGTTCCGGATGTGGTGGCTAATATCAGCTACGATCAGCAGGGCAGTTATGTGCACAACCTTTCTATGGCAGGCTTTGCAATTGATCTGCCTTTTTTTAACCGGAACCAGGGTAATATAAAAGCAGCAAAACATGGTATTGATGCCGCAGCTTCAACGCAAAAAAGTGTAGCAGCATCTGTAGAAGAAAGTGTCTTCAGAGCCTTGCAAAAGGCATTGGACCAGGATAAATTATTCAAGGCCATCGACCCGAAATTTTCATTAGATTTTGACCGGCTTATGAAAGAGGTGCTTATCAATTATCAGAAACGAAACATTAGTATACTTGAGTTTCTGGATTTTTATGACTCGTTTAAACAAAATGTGCTACAACTAAATTCTATTCAATTTAACAGAGTAAGTGCGTTTGAAGACATCAATTTTTTTACTGCAAATAATTTTTTTAACTAAACAATAGTTATGTACAACAAAATATGCATGCCTGCTATTATTGCAAGCATTTACTGCCTGTTCCTCTTTTCTTCGTGTGGCGAAAAACCTGTAGCTAAAGAAGAAAGAAAAGGGTTTGCGCTAACAGATTCTTTAATGCAGGTAGTTAAAATAACCAACGTGATGATGGCACAGCAAAAGGATGCTATTACACTTACCGGAAAAGTATCTTTTAATGATGACAATGTTGCAAAACTATATCCGATGGTAAGTGGGAACGTAACAGACATTAGGGTGATGCTGGGTGATTATGTAAACGCAGGACAGGAATTGGCCGTAGTACATAGTTCAGAAATGGCGGGTTACAGCAACGACCTTATCAGCGCAGAAACAAATTTGCGGATAGCCCAAATAAATTTGGCAAAAACAAAAGACATGTACAAGAGTGGACTTGCCTCGATGCCTGATTCGCTAAATGCTGCCATGGCATATGAGCAGGCAAAATCATCCCTCACCCGAACTAACCAGGTGCTTAAAATTAATGGCGGAGGCACCAAAGGTGACTATGTTGTGAAGGCTCCCATCAGTGGTTTTATTGTAGAAAAAAATGTAAATAACAACATGACTATCCGTACCGATAACGGCAATACCATGTTTACTATTTCTGATTTAAAAAATGTATGGATATGGGCCAATGTATATGAATCTAATATTGACAGGGTTCACATTGGTGACAACGTAGATGTGGAAACTATATCTTACCCTGGAAAAATATTCAACGGCAAAGTAGATAAGATAATGAATGTGCTGGACCCAACGAACAAAGTAATGAAGGTAAGAATTGTGTTATCCAACAGGGCGTATGAACTTAAACCAGAAATGTTCACCAGTATCACTATATCCAACCAGCTTCAAAAGCAGGCCATCACTATTCCCTCATCTGCTTTAATTTTTGATCATAGTCAATATTTTGTGGTGGTATTTAAAAGTAAATCAGAATTAACTATAACACCTGTGGAAGTAACAAATACTGTTGGCGCCAACACTTATATCGCAAGTGGCTTGCAGATAGGCCAAAAAGTAATTTCGATGCAGGCATTGCAGGTTTATGACC
>JANYFI010000702.1 GCA_025362765.1 Ferruginibacter sp.
AAGGCAATGTTAGTTGTTGTTAAAGGCTAAATGGCTATGGGGAATTTTCGATAATATTTTTTGCATAATAATCACTTAAACAATTTCGTTTGTTAGTATATTTTCTACTGGCATCAGTTAGAACGTGATGAAGCCGTATGCTTACTTTGTAACTAAAAATACCGGATAAAATACATAGATCGCAGCATGGCATTGAAAGATAAATTACCGGTTAGTTACTTACTCTTTACCACCAGGGGCCGCATCAGCAGGCTAACCTACTGGACCGTGTCCCTATTTATCGCGGCGTCATTCTACATACTTTTTAATGCGCTTCTCTACGGAATTAATTATGCATCTACCTGGGTACTATACCCGATACTCGCCTGGACACTACTATCCACAGCAATCAAACGATTACACGATACCAACAAATCGGCGCACTGGCTGTGGTTGTTGCTAATACCGGCACTTGGCCCATCGCTATTGATTTTATTGTTGGTGTTTAAAAAAGGCAATGCAGCTACAAACCGTTTCGGTACTGTTCCGGGATCTGCATCGGATTATTTCAAAAATGGGCAGGGGCAGCCTGCGCAACCTGGTAAAACCAGCGGGATAATCATTGATGAAGTCACGCAACTATATCCTGTAGCAGTTGCCAAAGTTGAAAGACCGGATTCCGTGGATGCGCTGCAAAAAATTATTAAAAGTACAACGGGCCGTATTAGCGTAGGTGGTGGCAGGTTTAGCATGGGAGGGCAAACTGTCAGTGCAAACAGCGTGCATATAGATATGCGCCACCTGAATAAAGTAATTGCGTTTGCGCCGGCGCAAAAAACAATCAGGGTACAAGCCGGTATTCGCTGGTGCGATATTCAGCAATATATTGATAGTGATAACCTGAGTGTAAAAATTATGCAAACCTATGCCAACTTTACTGTTGGCGGCTCGCTGAGTGTGAATTGCCATGGCCGGTACATTGGCTTAGGGGCCATTATTCTTTCTGTAAAATCACTGGAAGTTATTGTAGCAAATGGCGAACTGGTGGAATGTTCATCTACAAAAAACGCAGAAATATTTTTCGCCTGTGTTGGTTGTTATAATGCCATCGCAGTGATTGCAACGGTGGAATTTGAGTTAGCAGAAAATGTACCGGTAAAAAGAGTTTTTAAAACCATGCCTGCTTCGGCCTATAGAAATTTCTTTGCAGGAAAAATAAAGGACAATGAAAATATAATTTTCCACAACGCAGACCTGTATCCTCCCGCCTTTAAAAATGCCAGGGCGGTAAGCTGGATAAAAACGGATGAAAAGCCAACAGTAAAAACAAGGCTGATGCCACTGGCGGGTGCGTATCCACTTGAACGGTATTTTATAAACGCTTTTAGCAGAAGCGATTTTGGAAAGTGGCGAAGGGAAAATATAGTTGATCCCATTTTGTATCTAAGTAAAAAAGTGCATTGGCGAAATTATGAAGCAGGATATGATGTGGCAGAGCTGGAACCGGAAAGCAGGCTGCACAGTACTTACGTGTTACAGGAATATTTTATTCCGGTTAATAGCTTCGATGCTTTTAACTGTTCAATGGCGGAGATTTTTCAGCGGTACAAAGTGAACGTAATCAATGTGTCTGTCAGGCATGCAGAAAAAGATCCCGGCTCAATGCTGGCCTGGGCAAAGGAAGAGGTATTTGCTTTTGTAGTTTGGTACAAACAATTTACAAATGAAGTAGAGAAAAATAAAGTAGCGGTGTGGACGCGGGAATTGATCAATGCAGCTATTGAAATGAATGGATCATATTATTTACCTTACCAGGCGCATGCTACTGCGGTACAATTTCACCAGGCATATCCCGGGGCAAAAAAACTAATGGAACTAAAAGCCAAACTTGATCCCGGCTTTAAATTCAGCAACGTAATTTGGGACACTTACTACAATCAAAATAAATCATGACAAACACATCAGCCTTTAAAACAGTTTTTTCAGACACGGTATGGAGCGACCGGTTTTATCGTTTTCTGCAGGTTATTTTTCACCTCTATCCTGAAGATAAGTTTCATCATTTAATTGCAACCGTAAGCAAGGGGGAAAAAAACGATGAAGAAATTTATAAAATGGTTCAAAGCAGGTTGCCAACCATAAAGCCATTTCTTTCTGAATTTACTTTGGCCTTGCCTGCTTTAAAAAAGCAAAAGAAAGAAATGAGCAGGCAGGTATTGCAATTACTTGGTGATAAAATAAGCACCAGCGGTTACCTGGAAATTGGCTCAACAGGCAGGTACATCAGTGAATTGCGCAAACATATTTCCTTGTCGGGCGATATTTTTTTAACGAACGATATCACACCCGATAATTCTATTGGCGACATAATGGAACGCGGACAAATCGGTAAAATCGGTAAGTTCTTTTCGCTCAATAATTATCAACCCATCTCTGCTGACGAGATTCCAGATGAAAGCATTGACCTGGTAACCTGTCACATCGGCCTTCACCATTGTCCGCTGGAATTGCTGGAAGGATATATCAAATCATTGCACCGGATTTTGCGTAAGGGTGGCCACTTTATTATGCGTGACCATGACGTGCAATCACCGGAAATGGCCACGTTTGTTTCATTGGTGCATACTGTTTTTAATTTGGGCTTAAAGGTTCCCTGGGAAGTGGACAGTAAGGAATTTATTTGTTTCAAATCAATTGATGACTGGAGCCGCCTCATTACGTCATACGGCTTTAAAGACAGCGGGTCAAGAATTTTGCAGGATAAAGATCCATCAGATAATACCCTGGTTTCATTTACAAAATTATAATCAATGAAACGCTTAAACATATTAACCATTGCGGCACTTATTATATCCATTATGATTTCAGTTTTCAAAAAAAAGAATCCTACTACTATACCAGGAGGCGAAGGGTTGGTGATAAAAAAAGAATGGATGGTAACCAATAAAAATCCTCAAACTGCTGCAAAAGATATACGACCGGCCGATCAAACGTTTTTAACATTTCCTGAATGGTACCTTGTTTTTAGTCCTGCTGAACAGGCGGCTTATTTTAAAGAACATACCGCTTCGGGCTTTCCTTACATGAGTCATGTGCGGCAATTCTGGGAGAGTTACGGCATTGTGAAAAGGCAGGTTAAAAATAATTTTCCACCAAACAAAGGGTATCATTTTATGATTTGGGTGATTGGGGTAAGTACAACGGTAGAATATGCTTTCAAAGCTTTTTATGAAACAATTATCGGGCGGCTAACAGATACCCATTCGGTAATAACCGATGAAGATAAATTCTATGCAAAATTTACACAGCAGTATGTTGATTTTATAAAAGACAGGCCCTGGTATGAATTTGATTTCAAACAACAATTAAAAGATTTGTGGAGCAGCACTTCATTTTCAGGTACTCATTTATTAAGAAAACTCGACCGTAAATATTTGATTACCTCTGAATTGCTCATAAAGTGGGGCTATGGAAAATTGATAGGGCTTGGAACAAAGCAGGTGTATGATAAAGCGTTGCCCACCACTGCTGTTATTACAGAAAAAAATGAAACCATTCACCTGCCCCGCTACGATAAATTCGCAGCGGCTGTAACGGACTTATCCTTGCGGGGTGAAGGTTTTAAAGAAATAGCAGGTAATAATTCTGCGATATTATTAACCATTGTGGCACCAGCTGCATTTAATGCTCATTTTGAAAATACACAAACCGTTTTTACACAACCAACTTCATCGGACCCCGCTACAAAACGTATTGCACTCGCAATACCGGTGACTGATTTAAATAATCTGCTCATCGAATTAGATAAACAAAAAGTTGCTATAGAGCATGTGTTTGATTATTAGGTAGAGAAGCGAAAAAATGTTTGCCCTGTGTATTTTATTTGCACTAATTCATTATTTTTCGGACCGCCCCTTTTATAGCCTGGCTAATTTTTAGGTTGCTGTCAGTCTAAAAAAAAGGTAACGGATCTTTCTGATTTTTTAATCGACTGCGGTGTTATCAAGTATTGAATGAATGACTTAAATTGCCGCTCCATTAAACTACCACAAAAAGAAAATATATGAGCGAAATAAAAAAATCAGGAAACAATGCAAGTCGCATATTATTAGCTAGCCTGGTAGGTACTACTATTGAATTCTTTGATTTTTATATTTATGCCACCGCTGCGGTACTGGTTTTTCCTAAACTTTTTTTCCCGGGCAGCGATCCTACCACCAGCACGCTGGAATCGCTTGCTACTTTTGCGTTGGCTTTTTTCGCCCGCCCGATTGGAGCCGCATTGTTCGGTCATTTTGGTGATCGTATTGGTCGTAAAGCCACTCTGGTAGCGGCGCTGATGACGATGGGGCCGTCTACGGTAGCGATAGGTTTATTGCCCACCTATCAATCTATTGGCATTGCCGCACCTATTTTATTGGCTGTATTCCGCTTTGGCCAGGGCCTTGGCCTGGGTGGCGAATGGGGTGGTGCCGTGTTGCTTGCAACAGAGAATGCGCCGGAAGGTAAAAAAGCCTGGTATGGCATGTTTCCCCAACTGGGAGCACCCATCGGATTTCTACTTTCCAGCGGCACGTTTCTGATACTGGGTAAACTATTAACAGATCAACAGTTTTTCGACTTCGGCTGGCGCATCCCGTTTATTGCAAGCGCACTGCTGGTATTTGTAGGGTTATATGTCCGGTTAAAAATTACAGAAACCCCGGAATTTTTGAAAGTGATTGAAAACAATGAACGCATTAAAATTCCGGTGGCGGAAGTGTTGTTTAAACACACAAGAATACTGGTATTGGGAACCTTGGTAGCAGTTACGACCTTCCTGCTTTTTTACCTGATGACTGTTTTTGCTTTGAGCTGGGGAACTTCTGCATTGCACTACCAACGTTCTGGTTTTCTGAGTGCCCAAATGATTGCCATGTTGTTTTTCGCCGCTGCTATACCGTTATCCGCAGTAATAGCAGATCGTTATGGGCGGGGTAATATGTTAATCATCGCAAGTATGTTGATTATCGCTTTTGGTTTGTGCTTTTCTTTTTTGTTCACTGCCGGTAGTTGGGTATTGGTAGTAGCCTTTCTTTCAATTGGGCTTTTTTTAATGGGGCTAACCTATGGCCCAATGGGCACCGCACTGGCTGAAATTTTTCCACCATCAGTGCGCTATACAGGTGCATCACTTGCCTTTACACTGGCTGGTATACTGGGAGCTTCGCTGGCACCTTATCTTGGTACACAGCTTGCAAAAACGTATGGCATATCTTATGTTGGGTATTATCTATCCATTTCCGCAACGTTTACCTTGATAGCGTTGTTTTTTGCCAGGCCTTCAATGCAGGATAAGGTAAAATAAGAAAGCGAATTAATAAATAAAGGATTGGCATGCCGTTTAATAACAAGGGGTGCATACACGCAAGATTGTAAATTTAAAAACAAGCCATATGGCAGGCTGTTGGGTGGATCATTTATTTACATCTATTGACTGACGGTTTTCAATATTTGCTTTAAGCCTTGGTATCAGTATGTTTGAAGCGATTAATAAAAACTTACTTAACAGCATTTGGTTAGATACTTTTACAACAACTTAAACGCCCGTTAAAGGCGTTTAAAATTATTATCTAACTGCATCCCGCTTTAATAAAATATTAATCGTTATAAACCGATGGTTTAAAATTGTTGACCTTAACGGCTTGCCTGCAAGTAATCGTTGTTGTTGGTACCATTGTATAATTCAGTTACCGCTAACAGTCCGTTCAACGTTTTTTCAATTTCACTTTTTTGTATCCGGCCTTCAGCAAACAATTCTTTAAATTTACTTAAAGCAACTTTGTCATCTCCAATGGCTTCAGCAAAGCTTGCATAAGTTACTACCTGCAGCTTGCCATCTGCTTTTTGAAAAACGTATTCATGATAAAAACGTTTTTGCTGATAATTGAATTTTACGGGCGCCTGCTCTTCGTAATGATACAAGTTGATTTTACCAAACCGCAACCTGTTAACGTAAACACCATCGCAGTTTTTTTCACTTTGTTCCGGGTAATACAAAGCACGGTAGGCTTTGGATGTTTGCACCAGTTCATAATCGGCAAATTTTACAGTTTCACCATTAATGGCAACAGATTCCTGTACCGGGTTGGCTGTTTGTAAAAGCTCCATTTTATGCGACGTGGTGATCTTTGTTCCAGATATTTTTTCGCCATCTTTTTTTACAACAAAAATTCCTTCTGTAGTGTCTCTTCCTCTTTTTTGTTCTGTCTTAAATTTGCTTGCCATTGGTCTGGGAGCCATGCAGGAAGTTGCAAAAAGTACTATTGATACTGTAAGTAGATTTAAATTGAAATTCGTTTTCATGGTGTTTTATTTTTAGGTTACTTTATAGTAAAGCATTATCGTGCCAACATCGCAACACGTTAATAATCAGTATGTAAGAAGGTTAATCTGCTGTATATCTTCCAGATAATAGACGTTTTTTCCAAAAAATCAGGAACATGGACTTTTATTATTTGACAGCCCTTGTTTTACTGAAATTATAGTCATTTCAATGGATCAGTAAACAGACTCTCTATGATAGGGTTGGCTAATGTAACAGCTACTGCTGAATTATATTAAATTCAATTGTGTGCCAATCTGCACAAGGGGGCGGTATTTTTGCAGTTGTTTTGACGGGTGATTTTTTTGTTATTTCGATGAGCTCATTTGGCCGTAAGGATATACTGGTTGATGCGTTGATTAAGATGGGGACATCAATAGCGGCGATTGACTGTTTGCCAGGCTATCAATCGATTGAAGTCATTGTTTCCATTTTAGTGGAAATTGACCGCTAAACAAATTCAAGACATTTTGATTGGGTTGCGCAAAGCCTCCAATTTGCCGGTTAGTTCCTAAACATAAGCCACCAGGCTTTTTTAGCCCGGTGGTCGCAATGTCGGAGTACTAAAATAGGGAGGTCATATTCCGCATCTTAAGCGCCTTGTAGGGTTGCCCGGCAGTGGCTTTATTGAATAAACCCGATCAGGTTTAACGGCTTGCCTGCATACTGCCACCATTTGTTTTATTGTACAGGTCAGCAATGAGCGTAAGATTTTTCAATGTACTTAATACGTCGTTTGTCGGTATGCTTTCCCCGGGAAATAATTGTTTAAATTTTTCAAAAGCCAGCGTGTTGTCCTTTATGGCATCCGCAAAAGCATGATAATCTACCTTGGCTATCGTGCCATTTTCTTTTTGAAAAACGTATTCATGCACAAATCTTTTACGGCTATGTAAACTGATACTGCTATCGGTTGCTTCATAATGGTATAAATTAATTTTTCCAGCTCTTAACCGCTTAACATATATCTGCTCCATGTTGCTTTCATCCGCTGCTTTTATAACAATATTAGTTGGCTGCGGTGCATACAAAACTTTTAATGCGGTAGTAGTTTGAATGGTATCGTAGTCGCCAAAGCTTATTTTTCTTCCGTCAACTGTTACCCATTCTTCATTTGGGTTAATTTTTTTTAATAACCTGAATCGGGTAGAAGAGGTTATTTTTTTACCGGCTATTTTTTCGCCGTCTTTTTTTACAAGAAAAACTTTGCTTGAGCTGCTGTCTCTACCAACCTTTTGTTCTTTTTTAAATTGATTGGCAAACGGTTTGGGGGTCATACAGGAAGTTGCTAAAAAGATAATTAAGGCGAGCGATACTGTAGGTTTAATTGTTTTCATTTGAGTAATTTTACCATACCATGTAAATCCTGTGCCAATTAATAAGTCGCTATAAATCAAATTATTATAATTTTATTTATTTCTAAAATTCCTTCTAATGGATATTTTTTCTATTAAATGGAAAAGCGGGATAGTATTTTAACCCATATCTGTAGTAGTTATTCTAACATCGATGATAAATCAACGACACTTTTATTATGTAGTAAAAAAGTAAAAGTATAAGTACAAATGCAGGTGATTCCTTTCAACCAGTAGGAACATTTGCTTGGTGCATATTTGATTTATTAAGCAACTCAAAATGGAAAATGCAAACTGGTTTTTTGTGCGGCATAGCGCCTGGCAGCAACCAGCAGATTTATAAATTGATAATAGGAAGAAGGTGGGAAAATAGCTGGTTGCAAAAGAAAATTTATAAAAAAACTGCCGCTCAGTAAGC
>JANYFI010000298.1 GCA_025362765.1 Ferruginibacter sp.
AAAAGAAGAAGAAGTACATTAACTATAGTAATGCATCAGCAGCAAAGACAAAGTCACACTAAAACGCAAAAAGAAAAACTGCATTTTGTTCCACCAAAAGTCGTAAAGGATTCAAAAAAATAGCCCTTGAAAATAGTATCAAAACAAAGCCCGTCTCATATGAAACGGGCTTTATAATTTATTTAAAGTTCGATGTCTATACGGCAAAGCTTTCGCCACAACCACAGCTACGGCTGGCGTTAGGGTTGTTAAAATAAAAACCCTTGCCATTCAACCCGGCACTAAATTCAAGTTCCGTGTTTACCAGATACAAAAAACTCTTAAGGTCTGTTACTATTTTAACGCCTTTGTCTTCAAATGCCTGGTCCATTGGTTTTTGTTCATTGTCAAAATCCATTTTATAACTCAATCCGCTGCATCCGCCACCTACAACTCCCACCCTTAAAAAATAAGATGGATCATCCCCGAGGCCTGCATCTTTCATAAGATTAACCACTTTGGCTTTTGCCTTATCGCTAATATAAATCGCATTATCCGTTGCTACCATACATACTAATTTGAAAATTTGAAAAATGGCTCAATTTGAAAATCTATTCAATACGAATTTAATTTTCGAATTTCAACATTGAGTCACTGCGCAATTAATGAACCACGCTTTCTTCAAACTTAATGGCTTCTTTACCATTCTTTACGCGGTAATCGTTAATGGCAGCTTTAATAGCATCCTCCGCCAATACAGAACAGTGGATTTTTACTGGTGGCAGATTTAATTCTTCTACAAAATCCATGTTGTCTACCGTTAGGGCTTCATCAATACTTTTGCCTTTCAGCCATTCTGTAGCCAGGGAAGAAGAAGCGATGGCTGATCCGCAGCCAAAGGTTTTAAATTTAGCATCAGTAATCATTCCGGTAGCATCATCTACCTGAATTTGTAAACGCATTACGTCGCCGCATTCAGGAGCGCCCACTAAACCGGTTCCTACATTCTTACTGCTTTTATCCAACGTACCAACATTTTTTGGGTTTTGGTAGTGGTCAATTACTTTTTCTGAATATGCCATGATGTTTAATTTTACAATGTGCTAATTAGCTAATGTGCTAATTCTTTAATATTGTTAGGATATTCCTTTTTAGGTCTCTTACATTAAATGCTATTAATTAGCAAATCAGCTAATTAATGTGCTGCCCACTCAATGGAATTTAAATCAATTCCTTCTTTATACATTTCCCACAACGGGCTCATTTCTCTTAGTTTCAATACCGTGTCGCTGATGGATTTGATAGTATAGTCAATCTGCTCTTCTGTAGTAAACCTTCCTAATCCAAAACGTAGCGAACTGTGTGCCAGATCATCCCCCAAACCCAGCGCCTTCAACACATAAGAAGGTTCAAGTGATGCCGACGTACAGGCCGAACCAGAACTCAATGCAATGTTTTTATTAAAGCCCATCAGTAGCCCTTCTCCCTCTACATGTTTAAAGGAGATATTTGTTACGTGAGGCAAACGATGTTCCGTGCTGCCATTGATATAAGCTTCTTCCAACTTCATCAGTTCTGTTTCCAGTTTATCTCTCAAGATGCTTATGCGTTTTGTATCCCCTTCCAATTCCAAACGGCACAACTCACAGGCTTTACCAAAACCCACAATGCCCGGTACATTTAAAGTACCGCTGCGCATACCTCTTTCATGTCCGCCCCCGTCTATTTGTGCAGTCACCTTTACCCTGGGATTTTTTCTGCGAACATATAAGGCACCAATTCCTTTAGGCCCGTACATTTTATGTGCAGTAAATGCCATCAGGTCTATGCCATCTTTAATCACATCCACCGGTATTTTACCTACTGCCTGTACCCCATCTGTAAAAAATAATACGCCGTGTTTTTTTGCTATTGCGCTGATTTCTTTCACAGGTTGCACTGTGCCGATTTCATTATTGGCATACATAATCGCAATCAAAATAGTAGTAGGTTTTATAGCTGCTTCCAGTTCCTGCAGGTCTATTAAACCGTCTCTTTTCACCTGCAGATAAGTTACTTCTCCACCCGTTTTTTCGATGTGTTTACAAGTATCCAATACCGCTTTATGTTCAGTGGTAGCAGTTATAATGTGATTTCCTTTGCTGGCGTACATTTCATACACGCCTTTGATAGCGAGATTGTCCGCTTCCGTTGCGCCGCTGGTGAAAATAATTTCTTTTGGATCGGCACCTACCAGTTTGGCAACCTGTTCACGGGCGTAATCTACCGCTTCTTCCGCTTCCCACCCAAAAGGATGATTACGGCTGGCTGCATTACCAAAATGTTCCAAAAAATACGGTGTCATCGCTTCCAGCACCCGGGGGTCCATCGGAGTGGTAGCATTGTTATCTAAATATATCGGTAGTTTTAACATACAAGTTTATTTGTCTTTTCAACGTAAAATTAGTACAAAAGGTTCTATTTTAGCTTTGTCTATGATCCCGCAGATCAATAATTTCCCTATTTCATAAATGCCGGGCAACTCATATACAGCTAATAATATGCAACAAATAGACCATATTGGTATTGCGGTTAAAAGCCTTGCCATCTCAATTCCCTTGTTTGAAAAATTGCTGAACAGCCCTTGTTACAAAACAGAATTAATACCCACTGAAAACGTTACAACTGCCTTTTTTAAAACCGGCGAAACAAAAATAGAATTGCTGGAAAGCAATACCGACGATGGAGTGATTGCCCGCTATATTACTAAAAAGGGAGAAGGTGTTCATCATATTGCCTTTGAAGTGACTGATATCGGGGCCGAAATGAAGCGATTGGTTAGCGAAGGTTTTATACTGTTGAATGACATACCCAAACCCGGTGCAGACAATAAACTAGTCTGCTTTCTGCATCCCAAAGATACCTATGGTGTATTAATTGAACTTTGCCAAAGTGCAAAACCGGTTCCGGCTATTGAATAAATATCTCACTGGCGCTATTGTAAAAACGGATTGTGTCTTTTTTCTTCACCGATGGCGGTTTTGTCGCCGTGGCCATTGTAAACGGTGGTGTCATCGGGCAGTGTAAATAATTTGTTGCGGATACTGGTGATCAAAGTTTGGTAATCCCCTCCCGGCAAATCAGTACGGCCGATACTTCTTTGAAACAATACATCGCCTCCAATTACAAAATGCTGTTTAGCGCAATAAAAACAAATGCTGCCGGGTGAATGGCCGGGCGTTTCCAGAATTTCCAATATATCCTTTCCCAACGAAATAGTATCGCCTTGTTTTAATTCAATGAATGCGCCCGCATAATTATCAAAAGGCATATTGTACATGAGACCCGATGTTGACGCAAACGATAAAACCTTTATTTCCTTTTGATGTAATTGAAGGGTGAGTCCGTACGCTTCGGCTACAAATTTATTCCCGAACACATGATCCAGGTGGCAATGTGTATTGAGCAACATCCTGGGCGTTAAGTCATTTTCTGTAATGAAATTTTTAAGGGTTTCTTTTTCGGCATCAAAATAACAACCCGGGTCTATAATGATACATTCCTTAAACTCATTGTATAAAATATACGTATTTTCCTGTATCGGACTAAAAATAAAAGATTGAATCTGTAACATTTAAGATCTATTTAGCTATTAAAGGGATATTTTTACCATTGATTTGAATAGAGTAATTTTATTAACAAATATCAGATTAAGTATGGCAAAGTTCAGCAGAATATTTTTTATAGCAGCGTGTAGTATACTTGTGACTTCATTTATTTCCAATGCCCAGGTAAATGCAGTAGAGTTTGGTAAAAACAGGGTTCAATATAAAAAATTCAAATGGCAATATTATCAAACTAAAAATTTCAATACATACTTCACCCAAAACGGGCAGGATCTCGCCAAGTTTGTTTTACAGGTAGCGGAAGAAGAATTGCCGGGCATTGAAACCTTTACTGAATACGGCTTACAACGCAGGGCCAACATTGTAGTGTACAACGAATTTGCCGATATGCAACAGTCCAATATAGGGTTAAATGCCGACTGGCAATCTACCAGTGGTGGTACTAAACTGGTTAATAATAAGATGGTTGTTTATTTTAATGGTGACCACGCCAATTTACGCCGCCAGATTAAGGCAGGGATAGCTCAGATACTAACTGATAATGTGTTGTTTGGCGAAGACCTGGGAGAAGTGGCAGGTAACCAGGCGCTATTGGATTTGCCGAAATGGCTTACTGACGGCTATGTTGCCTTTACGGGAGAAAACTGGAACACGGAACTGGACGATCAGTTAAAGAGTGAAATTTTAAGTGGTAATTATAAAAATTTCTACCAGTTTGCCTTTCAAAAACCAGAATTGGCGGGTCATGCTTTTTGGTATTACATTGAAGAAAAATATAAAAAAGAAAATGTAACGTATTTGCTCTACCTGGCCCGCGTATATAAAAATTTAAACCGTGCCAGCCAGCAGGTTTGTAAAACAAATTTTAAGGGCGTGCTGAAAGATTTTATGGAGTTTGAAGAAGATAAATATGAAAAGGATATCGCTAAAAGAAAAGCCTATCCAAAAGGTAGTTACATCGAAAGTTTTGAACTGGGAAAAAATAAAGATTACTACCGCATCAATGTTAATCCCAATAAAAAAAATAATTCATTTGCAGTTGTAGAATATAAAAACGGGTTTATAAAAGTAAAACTCAGTGAAGATTTTGATTACACCACCTTGTTGAAATATGGCATTCGCAGCTATCAAAATGAAACCAATCCCTACTATCCTATCCTGGCCTGGGATCCAAAAGGAACAAGGCTTACCGTAGTTTACAAACACGAGGGCCGTATTAAATTATTTGTTTTTGATTTGCTTACCAGGGTAAAATATCCAAAGATTGACCTCACCGATCAATTTGAACAAATACAGGATGTAAAGTATATGCTCGACAGTAAAACGCTGTTGCTAAGTGCCGTAAAAAATGGTCATACAGATATTTTTACAGTTAACATAGAAAATGAAAAAGTAACCCAGATAACCAATGATGTGTATGATAACCTGGATGCCACTTTCGTTTCTTTTCCCGGCAAAACCGGCATACTCTTCAGTAGTAACCGACCCAGTCCCGAGGCTAAAACTGCCGATACTGTTTTACCAAGCCATAACCGGTATAACATTTTTCTTATTACTAATTTTGGAGTAAAACCGGAACTGAATCAAATTACCCAATTATCAAATTTAAAATATGGCAATGCCCGTTACCCCACACCTTATAATGCCAACCACTTTACTTTTATCAGTGATGAAAATGGAGTAGCTAACCGTTACGCCGGTTTCTTTACCACTAAGGCGGCAGGGCTGGATACGCTTGTGTTAATAGGCGATGATATTTTACGTAACCCTTCGGTAAAAGAAGTGGATAGTACGCTGAACGTTTACAGGAAAACAGATGTAGATTCGATAGCTGTAGTAGCTGTGTCAAAAGATTCAGTGTACACTTTTCCTTTAAGCAATTATGAAAGCAGCGTAGCTGAAAGCCGCGTTGCCGGCGATAATAACCAGGTAAGTGAAGTTACCCGTGAAGGCGATGAAAAAACATTGTACAAATTAAAAATTGATGAAAACACTTTACGGCGCCGCAATATAACCGCACCGCCTACCAGCTACATGAAACGGGTAGTGATGACGGATAAAATTACCGCCGCCGACAACAATAAATATGATAAGCAACTTGGAAGTAAAGAAAAAAAGAAAAATGTTTTTCAAAATGAATTTAGCAATGAAAAGGTAGACAGCAACGCCATACAAAGTATAAATGCCGACAATGATTTGCGTAAGACCAATATATTAGAGAAGGCGCAATTGTATCCTTATAAGCCGTCAAAATTTTATTCGGATTATGTAGGTGCCAGCCTGAACAATAACCTGCTGATTAACCGCTATCAGCCTTTTGGCGGCTACGATCAGCAAGGACCCATTAATCTATCGTCAAACACAGCTATCAACGGCCTCATAAAAATGGGTACGTCAGAATTGATGGAAGATGTAAAAATTACCGGGGCTTTTAGAATTTCATCTAACCTGAAAGACAATGAATGGTTGATGAGTTACCAGAACTATAAAAGAAGATTTGATTGGGGCGTCACTTATTACCGGAATGTAGTCAGCGGTACAGATGAGTCAGGTGATATGACCGGGAAAACATTTACTAACCTTTACCAGGCCAATGTAGCCTACCCGTTTGATAATTCTAAACGGCTTTCCTTAACGGTGGGAATAAGAACAGATAAAGCCGTTTTTCTCTCAAACTTCTTCGACTTCAACGTTCCCTACGAATCATTAAAGAACCCTGATCAGAAAAGAACTTTTGCTACCACACACATGGAATATGTGTACGACAACTCTTTAAACCCCACTCAAAATATCTGGAACGGACTGCGGTATAAGATGTACATGGATTGGAATACTGATATCAGCAAAGAAAAATTAAACAATGGTAAATTTAATTTTAACTGGGGAGCGGATGCCCGTTATTATTATCCTATTTACCGCAACTTTATCTGGGCCGGCCGGGCAGCGGCAGATTTTAGCTGGGGCAATCAAAAAACCATTTACTACCTGGGCGGTGTTGACAGCTGGCTGATGTTAGGCAGCAATACCAAATCAGATGGGTCCGATCGTTATTTTAATACCCACAATCCGGCAGACAGAAATGTTGAATATGCTTTTCAAAGCCTGGCAGTGAATGTGAGGGGATTTTTACAAAATGTTGCCAATGGCAATAACGCTGTCGTACTAAACAGTGAGTTCAGGTTACCGGTATTTACTACCTTATTTAGCCGCCCTATCAATAATGCTTTCCTACGCAATTTTCAACTGGTTCAATTTGCAGATTTGGGATCAGCCTGGAGCGGAGGCTTAAAAGGCATTGCCCGTCCGTCTGTAATTTACGGTGCGCCGCCGGTACAAATTGAAAGGAAAGCAGGTGGTATAGGTCCGTTTGCAGGTGGCTATGGCTTTGGCGCAAGAAGCACCTTGCTTGGATATTTTTTAAAGTTTGATGCCGCCTGGCAAATGAATGGATTTTTTAAAGGTAAACCCATTTTGTATGTAAGCATGGGCCTTGATTTTTAATTCAAGACAGGTTTAATACTTTTTCGACGTCTATACAGGAAATGATTTATTACCCGGTTCTTTCAACAGACCGGGTAAATTTTTTATGGTAAAATATATCAGGCAGAATAAACACGTTAGTACTCCGGTTATTCCCCAGGTACGATAATGTTGCATAGGCAAAATAAACGGTGCTACTATCTGCGCCAGCAAGTTGAACGGATGCGTTACAATGTCCCAACTGTTCCAGCGTAAAAATCTACCCAGGTAAACGCCGAAAGAACCCAAAAATATACAGCCGATTATCAGCCCGCTAACCAGCCGTTCTTTTACTTTTTGCAATAAAAAAGTTTCTACATTAATGAGGGATGCAAAGGCAAGCATCAGGCCAGCAACCGAACTGGTAAATATTAAAATAGCGTCAAACCAAACAGGTACATCTGTCTCAAGATCTTCCAGGTGAATCAGGTCGGTAATAATGTATAAGGCATTGGGAAAAAATAATAACCATCCCGCCAACACAATATATTTTGTACGACGTTCAATAATTTTGTGGTGGTGTAGCGCAATGCTCAACTGATAAGGTATCCACGCTAAAAATAAATTCCAGATCAGGAATAAATACATCAGCGTACCTGAATAAATTACCCTGCTTATTAACAGGATACCGATAAAAGCAGCAAACGCCAACTGTAATTTCAGCGAAGCACTCATTTGTTTCATAATAATTATTTTAAGTATTGTATTATTTTAGGAATGAAAATGATGGCACCTGTTATGCAGCTTCCTGTTGCACAAACCAATACGGCACCGGCGCTAACATCTTTAATGCATTTTATTAGTGGGTGCAAATCCCGGGAAACGAGATCACACATTTTCTCCATGGCTGTATTAATCATTTCCATGGCAACAACCAGCATGCAACACATAATAATCACCATCCACTCGCTGGAGTTGACTGCAAAATAAAAACCGGCGGCGATTACCACTATAATGGCTAGCAGATGAATCCTGAAATTTTGCTCCTGTATGAAACAATATTTAATTCCTCTTCCCGCATAAATAAATGACCTTATTAATTTCATACATATTTTTTTTACCTTTTAACGCCGCTGCAAAATACTGTTTTGCTTTCTAAAACGTACTCTTGAATTGCAACATCAATTCATCTACGCCATAACTTGTAATCCCAATATTGCATTCGGCCCCACCTTTACGACAATAACGTACTTTTTGCAGATTATATTCATTAGCAGTTGTTTTTGGTTAATGATTTACCATTGCAGCCAATGGAACTTTGGTAAGATGATTTTTAACATACTGATCAGAAAAATTCCAGGATAACCAGTTGTAAGAAAGCTGCTCCTTTAAAAAATCACTTCTGCGGCGCATAAAAAATTGCTTGGGAGTTTCACCGGAACGGTACTTAAATTCAGCATTACCAGCAACGGTAGGATCGCTGTATTTTTCCAACACATCCATATTGGTTTCCCATATAGGTAAAGTTTTGTCTGATAAGGAAAGTAAAAATTGAATGTCCACGGGAATCGTATTTTTCCTGGCCAGGTTATATGCGGCAATCATGGTATCCCATTGAATGCAGCTCGCAAACACAAGCAGCGCAATGGAGAACCAGGCATTTATCCTAAGCAAATAATACGCTGTTTTTACCTGTTGAATTTTTATAAAAACTGTTATCAGTCCAAACAATACCAGCAGTAAAAAAAACAATACGCCAATGCGTTTATACGCCAATCCCATGTGCACGATATAATAATAGTCTCTCAATAAAACCGAAATTACCAACACCATATTTTGTATCAGCCATGCATACGCTCCCCTGCGCAACCATTTATTCTCTTTATAAAAATTTAAATTTCCCCTGAAGAAAAACAGTAGTAATGCCATTGCCAGTACAATAGAAAAAATCAACATTCCGGTGCCTTCGTGCACATAGGTAGACAGGTTCATATCGTTCTTATACTGAAAGCCAAACCACACAAAAACTATGTCAATACAATTAATACAAAGCAGCAGCAGGTTTAACATTACAAGGCTGATGATACCGGTTTTATTTTCATTTCGTAATGCAAGCATGCCATTGGCAAACCGGCCCATTACCAGCACCAGTAATTGAAACCAGCCTGTTTGCTGCCATCTGACAAGGTTGTTTTTTTCTCTGCCAAGCCTGTTGGCTTGAAGTAGATCTTTTTCAGAAAAATAAACGACATTACTTTTCAATAACAAGCCACCCGTAACAAATAATCCAACACCTAAAAATAACAAACGTGGCATACTGAACCATTCGAAGAACCGTGCAAAAAAATGTTGCAATGCAATACCTGCATCATTCATTATACCACTGAAAACAGTATTGGAAAAATTATATAGCACATAAAAAATAAGCAACAGCAATACCGGTATTATTAAAAATCTAAGTGCCTTTGCTATTCCATACATCCTAACCGGATGTTGACTAAACTGCGTTGCGTTGGTAAAAAAAGCAGGAATTACCAAAACGAAATTCATCAAAGCGGAGCCGGCGGCATACCACACAGAACGGTGCAGGTATTGAACAAATACTACCACCAACAGCAGCGTAACGCTGAAAGCGACTTTACTCAAAATAGTGTTCTGAATCAATACTACAGCCACTGTAATAACATGAACCGCCAGCAACCACCTGATAGCAGGCTTTTTAAAAGCTGCAGGGTACAGATAAAAAACGGACGAGATAATAAAGAGGTCGAAAAACAACGTATTGATCCCGAGCTTTTGTTGCCAGAAAATAATATTGTACAACACGGCACCGATTAATACTAACAAAATTTTGATGGACGCTGGTTTCATTTTTTTAAAGTTTTAGATATGTTGACTGATTGAATGAGATTTACACTATTCAGAAAGCTTATGCACTCTTCCGTTTATTTTTCAATTTGCACTATATTATTTTTGCAGGTATTTACAATAAAACGATGATGTGCAAGAACAGAAAGTATGGCAGCAACTATTATTGACAGTCCTAAAAAGCACGTGTAATTTTTAAATTCGTTATAAAACAAAATGGAAAAAACAATTGCTGAAATGGAGGCAACTATAATGGTACATTTCAATAAAGTACGAAAAAGACTAGCAGCATCATTTTTGGGTATACACATAAAAGTTGTCCAAAAAATAAAAATAGCCGGAGCCGAAAACAGTAATGTAAAAATAAGTGTCAACATAAACATCCCTGTCCAGCTTTCTCCCCACCCGCTTCCGTAACCGGCAAGAGACAAGCTGGAAGCACTAATAAGTGCATTGGTTAATGCCGCAAATACCCAGATAGTAAATGTGTGTATGGTTTCTTTCATTTTACATTTTTAAAAAGCACTTTGTTTTTCAAAGTAAATATGCAAAAAAAATTATTTTGTCGCCCTGATCATTTTTTCCAATGCGTCAATATGGGCTTTAAAAGCTTTTTCGCCCGCCTTGGTTGAGGTAGGTAGTATTGGTTTTTCTACCAATGAACCCTTTTTGCACTTTAATGATACCATTTTCTTCCAGCGCTTTTAAATGACTCGCCAGGTTACCATCCGTAATAGTCAATAATTCTTTCAAGTCATTAAAACTCACCTCTGCGTTTACCATCAGCGCACTCATGATCCCCAGGCGGATGCGGCTGTCAAAAAGTTTATTTAAATTTTCTATCGGATTAATCATTGATCAGGAGTTTGCCGGCAACGGATTGTTAACATTTATTTTTCTGATGGACAATAGCATAGCAACCATCTACTCTTTTTCATATTTAAACCACATTACCACCCCATAAATAATATGCAACACACCAAAGCCAATTGTCCAAAAATAAAAACCATATCCTACAAATTTTAAATTCAATAAAGCTAAGATTAACTGCCCGTAACCGAGATACCTCAATTCATTCAAGGTATATTTACTGGCGTTCACCAATGCCAGGCCGTAAAAAATAAGACAGGCCGGCGCTATTAATCCTACGTCACCCGCCTGTATTAATTTTATCATAAACAATCCGCCAATTACAAGCGGAATGGCCACATTGATCATCAGCCTTTTCGCCGCCTTTCCCCATAAAGGAATGCCTTCTTTTTTACTTCTGACGTAGGTAAAAATAAAAGCGCTAATGACGGCTGCTGCAAAAGTAAACGCTGCTACCCAAAACAACCAGGTGTATAATATAACAGTAAAATGGCCTGTTTTAGCCAACTCATTTCCTTTTACGGCGTCAACAAATATATCCTTGTGTCCGTACACATACGGATAAGCTACCATGGCTCCTATCAATGCGCAGATGCCGGCTGCAATACCGCTTAAGCCACTTAAACTTATAAAACGGCTGCTGCGCTCCATCATCTTTTTGATGTGTTGCAGGTCTTCAAGCGATTGTTGTTGTTCACTCATAAAAAGTACTTTGAAATACAAAGTAAAAGAAAAGATATCATTCTATCAAAAAAGAAAAATATTTTTTTATGATAGAGAAGGAAATACCGCCGCCATATTTAATTTTTCGTCGGCGTTTTGGTATCACCGTTTTCATCCTTCATAAATCTGCTGAATAGTTTATTCGTTTGCAATGGAGCATACTTTTCATCGTAGTAAATAGTAGTGTGCAAATGTTCCTCGTCCGGCAAAATAGTTTTAGGGCTTGCATCAAAGGGTCCGCAAATTCCCAAATGGCTTTCTTCTCCGTGATTAAAAGATACTTTAAAGAGATAAAATTTTTGCTGAATTCCTTTTATAGCAGCAGTTCTTTGTGTTACAAATGTGCAGGCTACTTCGTCATAGTCTTCATCCATTGCCGCTTCCTGCAAATAACTTTCTGCAAATTTTTGTTGTGTCAAAAATTCGGCGGGAAAAAGGTTTCGTTTGCCGTTTTTAACCAATGCCTTATAAAAATATATGCGGTTGCCTGTATTTGCAGCCAGCTTACGTATCTCTGCAGGAGCAACAACCTGGTTAATTTTAAGCAGCGCCAGCACTGCCGCTTGTTTTACAGTTACACCGCTCGTTTTTACAAAACCGCTTAGTATTTCAATTGATTGCGGGCTGTTTAACTTGCCCAAAACCGTTATCAATTCATTATTAAAAGGCACATAATCGTCCTTATTTAAGTGCTTTAATTGCCGCTTTGCAGTATGCAAAATACCTGTACTGTTAACTGTAATAATATCTTTTTGCAATAAGTTACTGTCAACCAACCTGGCGGCCAGCATAATTATTCCCGGCCCCAAAATTGAATCTCCAAATAATTTCGCTGCTTCCGGAAACAGCCCTTTCACCAGCACCAAACTATCGCTGAGCTCATAAATAAATGAATTGGGACTTCCTTTTTTCAACGGGTCTTTCAGCAGCAATTCTTTTAAAGCACTTACAGCGGCGACAGTTTGCTGCTTTGCCAGCATATGCAACATATTACTCCTGAAATTGAGGGAATCAGCACGGGTTGTACTATAGTTTTCTTTCACGAAAGCAATCACGGCGGTATCATGTATTTTATTAATGGCGTTGCTTATCTTTTCATTGATGGTTTGATCATCCAGCGTGTCTGCAGGATATTCTGCCAGGTAGGCTTTGAATAATAAAGGCAAATCTTCAGGTTCAAAATTAGTGGCCGACAAAGCTGATTTGGCATTCTCTACAGTTAAGCTATCTGTACCCGCAAGATCCTTAATTATAACCGCTGTTTTATTTTGTGCAATTGACGAGGGTATATTCTCCTCTCTAAAGCGAAAATCATCAAAAAAATGATCGACTTGCTCACTAGTAACAATGTCGCGTGAAGCCCATACAAAAAGATGATACGCCGAATCGCCATGAGGTAAAATTCTTACCCTGTTATAGTAATTTTTAGAGGCGTTTTTTATAAGCATTTCATAACCCTTCACCTTACCGTTGCTGATTGCTTTTTTGTATATCAGCGAATCGTAAGCACCGGGATGTTCTTTTGCGAAATCCTGGGAGGAATCTGTATAATACGTTTTTGATTGTTCCTCAATAAAAATACTGTCTGTTTTTGCCTGGTAATATTTTGATGCAGCTTGAACATTTACATAATAGGTTACTGCCGAATACGGATCATGAGCAAAAATCTGAACCAATCGTTTTACTTCTGCATCTTTTGTTTCCCGCTCAATCTTAGTCAAACCAGTGGTATCCTGTACTTGCTTTTCAAAAGCCGAAGGCGCCAGGGTACTAAAACTGTTGCCGTTAAATTCTTTTACAGACCACTCAGGCTGTTTAAAGGCGGTAAGTTTAAAAGCACGGAAAAACCGGGTAATATCAGGATAATCTTCCCTGCCCTTTTTGGTAATAGCGGCCAATGTATAAGATCTGTTACCCCGTGAAATAACCATCATCTTACTTGCCAGATCAGTACCATCCTGTTTTGTCCGTATTAAAAAGCTGATCGCAGCATTGCCTTCATAGTTAAATTTCCGGATATCACTTACAACTGCTTTTATTTTTTTGTAGTAATCAAGCTTAGCATTAAAAACCAAACTGTCTGCGGACATTACGTACCCCTTTTCAGGTTCACTCACTACCACCATGTAATAGGTATCATTGGGTAAATCCAACGCGGTATATGTTGCAGTTTGCATGTGATTCACTATTTCTCCAGCTTTCAATTGATCCATCGACGGCTTTTTGGGGAACTCAGCTGTAAATGCTTTTGCTGAATCTACCCTGCTAACCCAATTAGTTGGTTTTGCTGAAAGCGAGGCATTCATCGTAAAACTGTTGAAGAATTTTTCCACGTCCGTGGTATATAACATCTCCTTTTTTTCGCCACCTGTCATAATAATAAACACCTTATCCGCCAGCGGGAAAAACTGTAGACGGTAATATAATTTCCCCATTACTGCAATTACTTCCTTACCCGAAATACCTTTGTTGCTTACTTTTTTATCCTCCATTTTTTCAAACCCTTTTGACAGGAAAGATTTCATGATGTTGGTCACCATTTCGTCCTGCTTTTCCTCATTGCCATGAAAAGAAAACCCCGTCATGTAAAATGCATTTGTTACCAAGTCGGCATACACTTTAAATTTTAGTTCGCCTCCGCCATAACTCAAATCACTCGCTTTGCCAGGCATTTCAACAGTGTACGCACTATCCGGTTCCCAAAATTTTACCCAGGGGGTTTCTTTGGCAGAATATGTATATTTTTCAGGATCAATTTTTTTAGATGAAAAAACAGGTGTTACGGTAAAACCCTTATCCTGCAATAGTTTTATCACGCCATCGCTACCGGGCAAATGAGCGGCGCCTACAGCAAAAAAACTATTGCGGATGTGTGCCAGGCTGTCCATTCGCTGCGCCATTTTAATGTTACGGTGCACCAGCAAAATATCTCTTTTTTGTTTGTTTGCCGGGTCACTTAGCAATTCATTAATTTTTTCAATGTCTTGGGCAATATACAGGGCAATTAAATTTTCAAGATATGCCTGTCTTTTGGAATCATCGTCTTCCAGGTAATCAGTAATGTTCACATCTTTTCCCGTTTCGTCCCGGAGGTTCAACTGGTCACTTACATCTTCAATACCGCCCACGTACCTTCCTGATTTGTGTGCTATGTTATAGAGATACATGTCTACAAATGTCCGCATATCGTCCTTTTTACGAACGCTGTAATAAAAATTTTCCCTGTCTTTAATAAGTTGTTTGCGGCTAATTTTATCTGCGGGCATGCCAAATTTTTTCTCCAGTTTTTTAGCTACGCTCCTGAATTTTTTTTCATCCAGTAGGTTTCGCAGCAAAGAAGTTGTATCTGCTTCGCCCAGCTTCGTAAAAAGTGAATCCATCATTTCTTCAGGATCAAGTTCCATAGCAAAACCTTTGGAGGATTCTATACTTTTATAAACAGAATCACCAAAGAAAAACAAGCGCCTGTCTTTAAGATGCATAGTACCATACAGGTAAGATGGCGTTTGTAATCCATTGCCGGCAATGCGCCACAGCAGGCTTTTCGTTGAAGGAGTTTGGGCACTGACTCCTAAAAATAAAAGTGTACCGATCAACTGCATAAAGGCGGGTACGATACGTTTCATAATAGCTATTTGGGTTATTCGTTTTCAGGAACTGTAATTGGATAAGCGTGAATATGAGCAGGTAAATTAAGATAAAAAAAAATAAAAAAAA
>JANYFI010000299.1 GCA_025362765.1 Ferruginibacter sp.
CAGACTTAGCTAACGTTGTAGGACTCAAAAGCAGGGCAAGCGAAATTTTAAGCAGGAAGAGAAAATTATCACTCGAAATGATTAGGCAAATTCATGATAAATTAAATATTCCTACGGAGGTTTTAATCCAGGCTTATTAAAAGCACTTCAGCCAGCAGTAAGTCGTATAGCCAACAATCCCCCAAACTAACAATCACTTAAAATAAAAAGCAAAAAGCCCCGAATCAGCAGGGATTGGGGCTGTTGATTTTACGCTGTTCATCCACTCCTGACCTTAGATGGCTTTGTAGCACTTGCCCGCTGCCGCTGCTGCCTAATGAAGGCTATGTTTTTTGGCCATTTAAAAAAGCATGTTAAAAAAGTACACTTTATAAATAGATTTTAGAAAATTTACTGATTGCGTTATGGCTATTTTTATACCATATGGATAGTACGACAGCTCATTTTTTGCATAACAGTAAAACCAGCTTCATTAAAAGACATGCACTCATCTTTATTTTGTTTGCACAATCGCTATCATTTACGGTGATCGCACAGCGCAAAGACAATGGTGTTAACCTGGTAAAAAATAATTCGTTACAGGGCTGGAAAAAACTGGGTGGTCGGGGTTTGTTTGCAATTAACAATGGCGTAATTACGGGAACTTCTGTAGTTGATTCAGTGAACACTTTTTTGGTAACGGAAAAGGAATACGGCGATTTTATACTGGAGCTGGACGTGAAGATTGAAAGCCCGTTTAGCAACTCCGGAATACAGGCCCGTAGCCACTTTGGAGGAGGTCAGCATCCTGGAAAAGTGTATGGCAGGCAAATGGAAATTGACCCAAGCGACAGGAAATGGACCGGTGGAATTTATGACGAAGAAAGAAGAGAATGGTTGTACCCGCTTACATTAAATGTAGCGGCTAAAAATGCTTTTACTGTTGGTAAATACAATCATGTAAAAATTGAATGCATTGGCAATGAAATGAAAACCTGGATCAACCAGGTGCCCGTAGCCTATTTAAAAGATACCGTTGACCGCAGTGGTTTTATTGGCTTGCAGGTACATGCCGCGGGAGATGTTGAACAACCGGGCACAAAAGTATATTTTAAGAATATCAGGATAAAAACAAAAAACCTGCTGCCACAAAAAATGCCGGAAGATGTGTATATTGTTGATACCAACCGCTGAGGTAAACAATAAATTTTTCATCATCAAAAAATTAGCTATGCCTTTTTCAAGAAGAAATTTTATAAAGCAAACCGCTGTTACGGCGGCGGGTGCCATGATTGTACCCAACGCATTCAGTGCGAAAAGTTATGCAAATATTATTGGCGCCAACGACAGGGTAAGGTTGGGCGTAGTCGGTTTTTCCGACAGGTTCAGATCGGCTCATTTACCGAGTTACCTGCAGCACTATAAAGAATTGAATTTTGATATTGTGGCTGTTTCTGACATCTGGAAAGTAAGAAGGGAAGAAGGGCGAAATTTTTTAAAAGAAAAATTGGGGCATGATATCATTGCCTGCAAAAACAATGATGAATTATTTAAGGTAAAAGATCTTGATGGCGTGTTTATCAGTACGCCTGATTTTCAGCATGCGTTACATACTGTAGACGCCATCAATGCCAATTGCGATGTGTATTGTGAAAAGCCTTTTGCTGAAACCATGGCGGATGCCAGGCTGGCTTTAAAGACAGTGAAAGAATCAAAAAAAATCGTGCAGATAGGTTCACAAAGAAGGAGCGGGGTAAATTATAAAGCGGCGGAAAAGTTTATTAAGTCCGGCAAATTTGGCGACATCACCATGGTAGAACTAACCTGGAATGTAAACCAGCCGGGCAGGTGGCGCAGACCTGCGCTGGTGGCTAAATGTAAAGAGGAAGACCTTGACTGGAAACGGTTTTTATTAAACCGTCCATACGAAAATTTTGATCCCAGGAAATACCTGGAGTACCGGTTGTTCTGGCCTTATTCTTCCGGGCAGCCAGGGCAATGGATGAGTCACCAGATTGATACAGTGCATTGGTACACCGGTTACCATCATCCAAGGAGCGTGGTGGCTAATGGAGGCATTTACAAATGGAAAGATGGACGGCGCAACTGGGATACTACCACTGCCGTTTTTGACTACGGCCCGGCCGATGATTTAACAAAAGGTTTTCAGGTAGTGTTTATGAGCCGTATGAGCAATGGAGAGGAAATACCGCAGGAGATTTATTATTCCAATGGCGGCGAACTGAATTTGAACACCAACAAAATTTCAGGCAACGGCGGGTTAACGGCGGCGTTTGCAAAAGAGATGAATATGCAGGCAAATATTTTGCCTGACCAGGACCTGGTTGACAGAACAGTGAAAATAGATTCCAGCGCCAATGCGGGCGGAGATGAATATACTTCTGCCCATGTACGCAACTGGATGGAATGCATCCGCAGCAGGCAGCAGCCGAATGCACCGGTGGAAGCAGGCTACTATCACTCCATCGCCAACATCATGACGAACGCAGCGGTAAGAACTGGTGGCAAGGCAACCTTTAATGAAGCCTCACAGGAAGTGATAGCAAATGGAAAAGTGTTTCAATACTAAGATAGTCGTTGCAATTATTTCTATAGCGCAACGATTGCTTTTAGCTGGGAATACCAGCAATAAATCAGCAACTATTTTTTTTATGGGAAGAAGAACATTGTTTTTCTTCCCGTATTTTTTTACGGAGAGTGAATTATATGCAGCAGATTTTGAGTAACATTTGTCTTCGTTTTTTACTGAGTTATTAAACTAACCTTGTAGTTGTTATTGACGGATATTATTGGCGATGTTTTGTTGCGGTGACGGCATATTGATTGAAAATATTTTTGTTAAAAAAGTATATATATTGAATGGAATATTGAATTTTTTAGCCTTTTTAATAACATAATTTTATTTCATCAAAATGATATTGCTTAAGAAAAAAATCTTTTTGACGAAACAGACAAAACGCTTGCCTGCGGCGCTTTAGAATTGAAATTGCTTTTACAATTGTTTACCTGCAGAATAACAATTGTAAAATGGGATACTGAACAATTCAGCACCCGTTATGCATCAAGATTCTCCTGGCAGCTCGAAACATTTAGTTGGTAATTTTCCTTTTTTACATAGCCCGATTTATATTGATTTTTTAGAATCAATTAGTCCTGTCAGGTATAGTTGACAGCGAAGGGCCGGTTATTTTTTTGGACTTAACGGAGAAATAAATATTGAATTAACAAACTGCTTTATAAACCTAAACACTACATTGTATGTACATTAAATCCATTGTTAAATCACGCTTTGATGAAACAGCAGGCGAAAGAGACAGGCGTAAAATATTGTTTGTTTCATTGCCTGTTTTCGGGAAGGTTTTATTCCTGTTCCTGGTGGCGTCTTCTTTTTATTTAAAGGCTGTCAGTAATCCCGGCACTTTAGAAAACAGGCCTGGTAATGGTCATTTGTTTCCTGATTTTAATGCATTCACTATTAGTGGTACTGTAACTGACCAGGCTACAGGCAAAGCGATAGAAGGGGCTACCGTTAAGGTTAAAGGCGAGTCAACTGCAACAAGTACTGATGCCAGCGGTGCGTTTAGCATAACTGTTAAATCAGCCAAAGCTACACTCGTAATTACTTCGGTAGGATTTCAGTCAGCAGAAAGGGTAGTGAATGCTAACACCCCCACATTGTCCGTAGCGCTTGAGAGTGATCAGAAAGCAATGGGCGAAGTAATTGTTACGGCCCTCGGTATTCAACGGTCTGTAAAGTCACTTACTTATGCTGCACAAAAAATCGGCGGGGATCAGATCAATGAAGTACGCGATGCTAATTTTACCAACACATTGTCTGGTAAAGTAGCTGGTTTAACTATTACCAATTCTGCCAGCGGTCCTGGCAGTTCAACCAGGATTGTAATGCGTGGTAACCGTTCTATACAGGAAAGTAACAATGCCTTGGTGGTGGTAGATGGTGTGGCGATAGATAATCAAACCCCTACTAAACAGGTAACTGATGATGCCGGCAGTAACGGTGGCGGCCACAGCGGAAGCGATGGTGTATCAAACATTAACCCTGATGATATTGAATCCATTTCATTTTTAAAAGGTGCGGCTGGTGCTGCATTGTACGGCAGCCGTGCAGCCAATGGGGTAATGCTTATTACTACTAAAAAGGGGAAGTTGGGTAAAATTGCCGTAAATATAAACT
>JANYFI010000737.1 GCA_025362765.1 Ferruginibacter sp.
CCAAAAATGAAATCAGTTCGTTGAATAGTGTTTGAAAAGGTTCCATGGCAATTGTAGTAAACAGATTTGTTTTGTAAAGATAGCGTTGATTTATTTACAGTATGCTCAACTATTTAATACGGCTTTTAAAGAGATGCACAATACAATATTCCCCTTTGCCTGGTTTGTTTAGATGATTATAAGTGAATGGCCTTTTGCGAAATAACGCTTGACGCATCTTTTGCGGAATTATAATATTGTTCTATTTTCAACATATTCGACACTCCATTTTTTTGCCTGCCCATCATGCCAAACACATTTTAGTAAAATAATTATTTCATGCAACTTATGTAATTTCAATGGCCTTGTCATCCATTGAAAACAAAACTTGCTTATGAAAGAAGTATGCTGTTCGCTGTGGATTCTATTGTTTTCGTTTAGTTGTTTTTCTCAAAATCACCCGGATAAATTTCGGGATAAAAGCCCGCAAATCTTCGCCTTTCGAATTACTGCCACCGAAGCAGAACAGTTTATAAAATGGGATTCAATTCCCGTGGGTATTTTTGCGGACAGGGAACCAACAATAACTTTTAATAACAATTTGTTTGATGAAGATGAATTGCCGGTTGGCAAGTATGTCTTACTTTCTGCTGATGGCATTTATGTAAAAGCGCAGTTTGTTTGCGTAAGTAACTTAGTGGCGCTCAATATTAATAATAAAAGCCGTTTACAATTAGATATCCGTGATACTATCAATTAAAGGCGATACCTTATTTGTAATAAACAAGTTCCCCTATCAGTTAAAGATAAACAACAGTGAAATAAAAAATCTTATCATGCAAAAAACTGGTGGTGGGCTGGTGTATCTTACGGCTTATCAACAATACTTTAATACACAGCCAAAGCCCATAGCCGACAACTTTGTTATTCATACTTATTTCCAGAAGAACACCGAAAATATTACCACAATTAAAGCAGGCGAAAAAATAAAAATGATTGTGTCGGTGAACGTTTTAAAAGATGCGGAATATGTGCAAATTGAAATTCCCATTCCTGCAGGATGTGCCTACGGATCAAAAAATAATAATGATTGGACGGTGTATAAAGAATTTTATAAAAATAAAGTGTCGTTATTTTCAGAGTCGCTAACCAAAGGAAAGCATGAGTTTGAAATAGAACTGGAACCCAGGTATAGTGGTACATTTACGCTAAATCCTGCAAAGGTATCTCTCCTGTATTTTCCGGTTTTTTATGGCCGTAACGAAATGAAAAGGATATCCATTCAGTAACAGGTACAGTGGTTATTGTGTATTGACTGATTGAATGGGTTAAGGAGTTTTTAACCAAATTACTTTTTGTTCAGGCTGATGTTCTTTGCCAATGATGTCGCCGGAGCGAATCACATCAGTCATTTGTTCTTTTGAAAGATGCCGTGCCAAACTATAACCAGTAACGGAGTATTCATGAAAGGCAATCACATCCGCATCATCCGCAGCAGCCTGTTACGCAAGGTGATTAATCACTGAAAGGCTGTATTGCTTATCACCGCTTCTGATTTCAAATTGAGGGGTAGCGATTGTAAAATTGTCCATGGGGGTTTCTTAAATTGAAAGCAATAATATAGAGCGATTTTAATTTATCAGATTTAACTTTAATTGTGTTGCCTTTGCTCCTGCGGCCTCGTTGTTGGGGTCAAGCAAAATAGCTTTGTTAAGGTAGTTGATTGCCCGGGCTCTGTGTCTTTTAGACTGGTGTTGGTTGGCCCAGGCCCAATAAGTAAAGCTCATAATTTTCTCATTGGCGTAACCTGCATTTTTCTCCTCTTTACGGATGATGGACTCAAAATCTTTTTTAGCAAATTTTCTTTTGGAAAAGAAAAACCAGGGTAAATTTTCGGCCACGCTTCCTCTTAAAAATTCAGGTAGCCAGCTTACATCCGAATATTTATTTACCGCATCACTGAACAGGCTAAAGGCTTCACCAAGCAGTTTAATTTTTTTTGTTTCTGCACCGACTAATGATAAAGCCGATGCTTTATAAGCTGTAACAAAAGGCATTAATTCCTTTGTTGTTGCGGAGGAATTTGCCAGCTCATTTAACAGGTCATAGCTTTTTTTTGCGTAGCCTTTGTATGCTGTCTTGGAAAAAAAGGAAAGGTTTAGCGCTGTTTCGTGATAAATAATGCCGAGTCGAACTTTATTGATTTCAACGGGTTCTTGCTCAAATTGTTGTTCCACCTGCGTTAGTTTTATTTTCAATTCAGCCGTGTCAGTTAATTCCATCACATCGTCCAGTTGGTGCTCAATAATTTTGATGCCTGAAATAGTTAGTTGTTGCGCCGGTAAGTTTGTTGTGGTCATTGCTGCAAATTTTAGTGTGATTAATTTGTGTCTCATTTCTGTTGTTTAATGAGATACAAAATTGCAATGATGGCGGCTGTAAAACGATGACTTAAGTTAAGACTTTTGTTTATGAAAAATTCTATTTCTTATCCTGCTCAAACTTTCAGGACTTATGCCGAGAAAATTGGCGATGTATTTTTGTGGAATGCGCTGAAACAAATCAGGCTGGCTTTGTAGTAGTTTTTGGAAACGTTCTTCGGGCTTGTCAGAAGATAAAGACATGGCGATTTCTGTAGCCCGCTGCGCCACTTGTTCTGCCATCAGCCGGCCAAATGTTTCGTATAATGTGCAAGCTTTGTAAAGAGAAACCAATTGCTGTTTGCGGATAATAAAAACCGTTGTTGCTTCCATTGCCTGCAGGTTCATATTGCAAATGCTGTCGTTGGTGAAACTTTTAAAATCGGTAACCCAGCAATTTTCAAATGAAATGTCGCAGGTTTTTTCAAGCCCGTCTTTTATGTGAAAATGCCGCACAGAGCCAGTTGCGATGAAAGCAAGGAAATCACACACTTTTCCATCGTGTAATAAAAATTCTTTTTTCGTCAGCTTTTTTTCTTCAAAAGCATCGTCAATCAATGCAAGCGCCGTTTCAGAAAGCGGAACCGCCTGGCTACAATATTGTTTAAGTTTACTGAACATGTAAAAGTTTTAAAATTAGCTTTAGTCTTTTTTAAGCAAAACCTTTAACGCACCTGTTGACCACAGCGCCCAAAGCACCAGCACGGGCTGAAAGAACAACCTCGTGAGCCTTTTACCATCGGTGTTAAGGCCAAACGCATTTATGCCATTGGCATATTGTGCAATATTGCCTGGAAAAATCAATACATAAAATATCGCCAGTACAATACCAACCCTTACCCTTTCTTTTTTCCAAAAAATCATTGCAAGGCCCAACAACAGTTCTACTCCGCCTGATAGCAACACGATCAGGTCTTTGCTCATCGGTATCCAGTCAGGAACCTGGGCCTGAAATTCGGCACGTTGTAATGTCAGGTGACCAACGGCAGCGAGCACCATAAACGCACCTAAAATTATTCTCAATATTTTTTGAAGCAAGGTAGTTTGAATGTCTTTGTTCACTGGTTGTTAATTTAAGTGATCGTGTATTGATAGTGTTGAATATAAACCTACTGCTTAATTTTAAAAGCCACTGCATTATTTTTGAGTTGTTCTGTTGGATGCGATTTTTGGCTTACTTATATGCTCTTTACCATTGGGTATCCTGTCGGCAGCGAATTGTATTTCATAAAATGAACCGCTGCTGTATTCAGGTGCAATAAAACTTTTTTAAGCGATAATAAAAACCTGCGCTTGGCAAATGCTTGTTGTGGCGCTTTTCAGCGTGGGGTTTCGCTGTAGTTTCGTTGCCGTTGAAAGATTGGGCGGCGAAAACCGCGCCAGAACGACTTCATCGAAGAATCTGTATCAAGGATTTTCAGCGTCGAACCTTCGCAGATAGGTTTTCTATTATTCAAAAATCAGGCGGCTAAAAATTATGGAAAGAAAAAAACAGTTATCCAGTTCACTAAAAAGTACATTATTTCCATCCGCCGCCGAGGCTTCTATATAAATTTACTACTGCGGTAAGTTGCTGTAACCGGTCGTTGATACTGCCCAGCTGTGCAGCCAGCAGGCTTTGTTCTGATGTCAGCACATCTGTATAATTGGTGGCCGAGGAATATTGCAATAAGAGTTTGGTATATTCAACCGATTTTTCCAGGTTGGCGATTTGTTGCGAGCGCAAGTTTTGTTTATCTATCGAGGCCTGGTAACTGTATAAGGCATTGGATACTTCCTGTCCTGCTACCAGGATGGTTTTTTTGAAAGCGGTGAGATCCTCTTCCTGCCTGGCCTGCGCAATGGCGAGTCGTTGTTTATTGATACCCTTATCCAGTACCGGTTGCAATACGCCACCGGCGATGTTGGCAAAAAAACTGGCTGGCAATAATAGTTTTGATAAAGCAGTGCCTGAAAATCCAGCCGCTGCGGTAATGCTAAAGGAAGGATAAAAATATGCCCGCGCTACATTTACCAGTTCAAATGAATTGCGCAACTGGTGTTCCGCCTCCTGTACATCGGGCCTGTTGGCTAATAATTGTAATGGCACTCCAGCAGCAAGCGTAGTATCAATCGTTTGCATGCTAAGATTACTTCTAACAATTGTATCCGGATTTTTGCCTAATAAAATGCTCAGGTTATTTTCTGTTTCCCGGATGTTTTGTTTTAAATCCGGTATCGTTATTTCCACTGAGTACCGGTTGGCAGCACTCTGCACAACGGCGGCGCCTGTAACCACATTGGCCTCTTTTAAGGCCTTAATGGTTTCTACTTCCTGCTTCCTGTTTTCTACTGTTTGCTGTGTTATTTTTAGCTGCGCATCATAGGCCAGCAGCGAATAATAACTGGTGGCAATATCTGCCACTAATTGGGTTTGTACCGCCCGTTTGTAAGCTTCGCTTTGCAGCAACGATGCCAGCGCCGCTTTTTTAGCGCTGCTTAATTTGCCCCAAACATCCGCCTCCCAACTGCTGTTGGCGTATACCTGGTAAGCTTCCGGTGTGCCAAACTGTGTAGCCGGCACTCTTTGAAAAGCGGCACCGGCATTGGCATTCACCGAAGGTAATAAAGCCAAACTGCTCTGCCTTACATTGGCGGCGGCCGTTTTTATACGTGTGATAGCAATGGTAAGATCCGGGTTGTTACTAATACCCTGCTGAACCAGCGACAGCAATATCGTATCACTGAATAATTTTTGCCAGGGAATATCGGCAATATTACTAGTGTCGGAAGAAATGGCTTTTCTATACAGATCCGCATTGACTGCACCTGCTGGCGGCACATAAGGTTTTGTGACCTTACACGACTGGATGATTGTAAGTACTATAACGCTCAACAAAAGCATTCTTTTTTTGCCGGATACAATTCGTTTCATTCTGTTTAGCTTTCCAGTGTTATAAAGTTATGGTTCCAGCAATTCATCATTTTCATCGTATTTATTGCCCCGTATTTTTTCCTGTAAAGCCTGAAAAATAATGAACAAACCTGGTATTACAAATACGCCCAGCACGGTACCTATCAACATGCCACCAATGGCGCCTGTTCCTATTGACCTGTTGCCATAAGCACCTGCGCCAGTAGCAAACATCAAGGGCATCAATCCAAAAACAAAGGCAAACGATGTCATCAATATTGGTCGCAGACGGGCCTTTGCCCCTTCCGTTGCCGATTCAATTAAACTCATTCCTTTTCTTCTTCTACCCAATGAAAATTCAACCATCAGGATGGCGTTTTTAGCCAGCAAACCAATGAGCATGATCAGTGAAATCTGCATGTAAATATTGTTGCCGATGTCAAACATTTTGGCAAACAGGTATACGCCTGATAAACCTACAGGCATAGACAGTAATACCGCCAGTGGAAGTAAATAACTTTCGTATTGGGCACTTAATAACAAGTAAACAAATACCAGGCTAAGTATAAAAATATAAATGGATTGAGAGCCGCTGGACTCTTCTTCCCTGCTGATGCCGGAATACTCATACCCATAGCCGGGTGGCAAGGTTTCTGCCGCCACTTCCTTGATGGCCTGTAGTGCCTCGCCCGAACCGAATCCTACATTGGGCGTACCGTTCACAGAAATAGAAGTAAACATATTGAACCGCGTAATACTTTGGGGACCGTAAGAGCGCTTTACTTCAATAAACTCTGTTATGGGCGCCATCTGGCCATTGCCCGACTTGATAAATACCTTATTCAATCCTTCGATGTTAGCCCTGTAATTGGTATCGGCCTGTACCATTACCCGGTACTGCTTGCCATATTTATTAAAATTAGAAGCATAAAAACCACCATAATAAAACTGCATGGTATTTAGTATTTCGTTTACCGCTACGCCTGCCTGTTTTGCCTTCGCTATATTGATGCTAAGTTCGTACTGTGGAAATTTGGGATCGAAGGAAGTGGTGGCATATTGTATCTCTTTTCGCTTACTTAAAGCTGCCAGAAATTTTTGTGCCACGGCATAAAAATCGACAATACTGTGGCCTCCCTTATCCTGCAATTGAAAAGCGAAACCGCCGGTACCACCAAAGCCCGTGATGGTGGGCAGCGGGATAGAAAATACAGAAGCCTCCCTGATACCCGCTACTTTTTGATTGAGCTTTTTTATAACATCCAGATTACTTACGCCTTTTCTTTTATCCCATGGCTTCAGTTCTAAAAATAGAATTCCGTAATTACTACCACTGCCCGCCAAAAAATTAAAACCAATTACCTGGAATACATTTTCTATTTCAGGGATTGTTTTGGCGCTATCGCTTACCTGTTTTACTACAGCTGTAGTACGTTCCATCGAAGAAGCTGCAGGCAGGCTAATTGGAACAAATATGGTACCCATATCTTCATCGGGCACAAAGCTGGAAGGGGTTGTTTTTACCAGGAAAACAAACAGGGCTATAAATATGCCTGTCGCCCCCAGCACCAACCATTTTCTTACCGATAAAAACTGAATGGACTTAGTGTACTTAGCCGTCATGGAATCATAGGCCGCATTAAAGCC
>JANYFI010000805.1 GCA_025362765.1 Ferruginibacter sp.
GGAGAATTATACAGCTTTATCACCGGTAAAGCCAGTACCGCCATTGCCAGGCGGTTGCAAAAGAATTTTAAAGACGCCGATGTAGAAATTACGATTGAACAGTGGAGTGTTTTATATCATTTGTGGAAAGAAGATGGCCTTAGCCAGCAACAATTGTGTGATGCCACTTTCAGAGACAAACCCAGCATTACAAGACTGGTTGATAATCTTGAAAAACTCCAGCTGGTAAAACGGGTATCCAGTAAAAATGACCGCCGGATGAACATGATTTACCTTACACCTGAGGCGAAAGATTTACAGGAAAAAACGATGGAACTTGCCAACCAGACATTGAACGAGGCACTGGAAGGAGTAAGCATTGAGCAGATTGAAGTAGCTAAACTGGTTTTACAGCAGGTGTATGATAATTTGAAGTAGAGAAGTTGACAGTTGATTGCTTGCAGTTGTTAGTTTGTTGCAACGCTGTTATCTGTCAACTAACATCTATCAACTAAATAAAAGAGTTTACAAAAAAATCTATACATATGAGCGCATCAACTTCAACTACCACATCGCTTAAAGGTGGTGAATGGTTAATTAAAGAAAGCAACGCAATTGACTCTTTTACACCGGAAGATTTTAATGAAGAACAGCTGATGGTAAAAGAAATGTGTTTGCAGTTTTTACAGGCAGAAGTACTGCCCGTAGCAGACCGTATTGATAAATTGGAACAAGGCCTTATGCCTTCCCTGATGGTAAAAGCCGGGGAACAAGGCCTGCTGGGTGCTTCGGTTCCGGAAGAATATGGAGGATTGGGAAAAGACTTTGTTACCTCTACTTTGGTGAATGAAGGATTGGGAGGAGGCTATTCTTTTAGTGTGGCCATTGCGGCGCATACCGGTATCGGCACTTTACCAATATTATATTTTGGCACCCGGGAACAAAAGCAAAAATATATTCCCAAGCTGGCGACCGGCGAATGGAAAGGCGCTTATGGTTTAACGGAACCCAATAGCGGCAGTGATGCACTCGGTGCAAAAACAACCGCCGTACTTTCTGCGGATGGCAAAAATTATATTTTAAACGGGCAAAAATGCTGGATAACTAATGGAGGTTTTGCAGATGTTTATACGGTATTCGCCAAAATTGACGGAGACAAATTTTCAGCGTTTATTATAGAACGTGGTTTTGAAGGGTTTACCCGGGGGCCGGAAGAACATAAGATGGGTATCAAAGGATCGTCCACAGTCCAGTTGTATTTCCAGGATTGCAAAGTGCCGGTAGAGAACCTGCTGGGCGAAATCGGTAAAGGTCATATCATTGCGTTCAATATTTTAAATATTGGTCGCTTAAAGTTGTGTGCTGCAGCCTTGGGAGCTTCTAAAGTGGCCTTGTCTGTAACTATTGACTACGCCAAAACGAGAGAGCAATTTAAAACAGCCATTGCCAATTTTGGTGCTATCAAACATAAACTTGCTGAAGGAGCTATTCGGGTTTTTGCCAGTGAAAGCGCTTTATACCGAACCAGTAAATGGATTGATGACAAAGAGATTGAACTGTCCGATGCCGGTAAGCCCTTTAATGAAGCATTACTCGGCGCTGCGGAAGAGTTTGCGGTGGAGTGTGCCGTTTTAAAAGTTCATGGCAGCGAGGTGCTGGATTATGTGGTTGATGAAGGCGTACAGGTTTTTGGCGGCAACGGATTCAGCGATGAATATGTTATCAGCCGTGCTTATCGGGATAGCCGCATCAACCGTATCTACGAAGGCACCAACGAAATTAACCGGCTGCTGGCTGTTGATATGATTCTAAAACGAGCCATGAAGGGCAAGCTTGACCTGATGGGACCGGCCATGGCAGTTTCCAAAGAATTAATGAGTATCCCTGAGTTTGGCAATGATGACGAAACGCCTTTTGCCGCAGAAAAGAAATCCATCGTTAACATGAAGAAAAGTATTTTGATGGTGGCCGGTGCCGCCGTGCAAAAACTGATGATGAAAATTTCGGACGAGCAGGAAATACTGATGAATATTGCCGATATGGCCATTGAAACTTTTGTAGCTGAAAGTACTTTATCCCGCATTATAAAAATGGCTGGCAAACAGGGAGTCGCTGCGACAAACATACAAATTGACATGATGCGTTGCTACCTGAATGATGCTATAGACAAAGTAAATAAAGCCGGAAAAGAAGCTATCAATGGGTTTGCTGATGGTGATGAACAGCGGATGATGTTACTGGGATTAAAACGATTTACAAAAACAGTTCCTTTTAACAGTAAAGATGCCAGGAGACGAATTGCTGATGCTTTAATTGCAGCTAATAAATATCCGTGGTGATCATAACAGTTAGTAAAAAGGGGCTGTATCCTACGTTGGATACAGCCCCTTTTTATTGATAGATTCCTTTTTTATTTGTAGGAATATGCAACACCTTTCTTGACAGCTTGTTTAATTCCATACCCGTCACTTTTATCAGATGTCATCAATATAAATGGAGCTCCCGCTTCTGCAGCAGCTTCCTTAATTCTTTTAGAAGCTTTTTTATCAGCTGATCCGGCTGTATTGTAACTTAATAATCCAGATGTTTTGCCTTTTATCTCTTCGCCTTTCTTCAAACCGATTACCTGGCTTGCATCAGTAACCACTTCCACTTTTTCCCAGTCTTCTTTTCCTGAAATAACAATTTTTTCAGAAATGGTTTCCTTGCGACCGCTTGTACCATAGGTAATAGAAGCTACTGCAAATTTTCCGATTGTTTGTTCTGCGTCTTCGCCTGGATATTTATAGGAGATGGTAGTTTCCCCTACCTTAATAACTTTAACTTCAAGAATTTCACCGGAGTGCTTTAACATTTTGTCGTTGGTTTGGCAAAACGAAAACAGCATTAACATAGAAGATAATACGGACAACATAATTTTTTTCATAATTTTTTTATTTTAGGGGATGAATATATATATCTTATTTGAATTATAAAAAATTTGATGCATTTTTTTTATTGCGTGAACCCCTATAAAAATTTCTATAAACTTATTTTGTTCGTTAACCATGACCCGTTAATCGCCGTTACATTTTGTAATCGTGTATTTTTACTTTTCTATAATCTATAAAAATGATCAAGCTTATTATATCAATATTTCTTGGCTTGGGAGGCATTAATTCCTTTTCTCAAACACCCGATAAACCTTTTATACATTTGGTACAACCATCAAGGGAAACCAATTTGGTAACAGGGTCAACCAATTTTATCATTGGCAGTACGTGTAAAACGTGTATGATTACTGCAAATGGCAATTCGGTTAAAATTTATCCAACAGGGGCTTTTGCAGTCGAATTAAATTTACATCCCGGAAATACAACTGTTAACCTGGCCGCAGTCCTTAATGGTAAAACAGTCGCTAAAAAAATCATTTACACCTACAATTTACCAAAGCCAGCCGATACCGTAAAAGAACTGGCCATTGAAAGTATTGAAACTTTTCCCGAAGGAAATTTAGTGCTGGCTACGGGCGACAAAATAAAATTCAGGGTAAAGGCCTTGCCCCATTGCATTGTTAAAACAATTGATAATACCCGTTTATATGAATTGGCCGTTGGTGAAACCAAAGGCATGCCCGGAATTTACCAGGGAGAGTATTCGGTAAAGTTGACTGACAGTTTCACTACCATGAAAATACCAGTCACCATAACCGATTCTTTACAACTTAATGTTACCAAAGAAACCAAACATACATTTTCTGTATGGTCGCCGCTGGCTTCAGACGTTGCCCTTACTAAAGGCAGACTTGCTCACCTGGAATATGGATTGGGCGAAGACAGGCTCGGCGGAGCAAAGGTTGGTTATATTGATAGTAACATTGTACTTAAAATAACCGGTAAAGTTGGGTCTCATTTTAGGGTACAATTATCAAAAAGCAGAACGGCCTATATACCAGATGAGTTGGTAACCTTACTGCCAAAAGGATCATTTACACCGGAATCGCTAACTGATAAATGGACGGTATATGGCGATGACAAATATGATTATGTAAAAGTGGGCTTATTTAGCCGTCTCCCCTATCAGTCTTACCAATTTACAGATCCATCCACTATAGTTGTAGATATTTATGGCGCAACCAACAATACCAACTGGATTACCCAATTACAAACAGCTAAAGAGATTAAAAAAGTAGATTACCAGCAAATAGAAGATGGCCTTTTCAGAATTACCATTACGTTAAAACATGCGCAACATTGGGGCCACCTGGTGTATTATAATGGCAATACGCTTATCATTAGAATAAAACACCAGCCTGAAAATCTTAGCTTAAAAAATTTAGTGGTGGCAGTGGATGCAGGTCATGGTGGTAAAAATACCGGTGCGGTGGGTGCCACAGGAACTTATGAAAAAGAAATTACGCTTGCCCTGGCATTAAAACTTCAAAAGGCGCTGGAAAAAGAAGGGGCGAAAGTAATTATGACCCGTACACAGGAGCAGTTTTTTGACAACAAAGAAAGAATTCTTTTTTATCGCGACAGTTTACCCGACCTGTTGCTGAGTGTACACTTAAATTCTTCGGAAGATCCCTTTCGGGTGGGTGGAACCAGCACTTACTACCGCTACACGGGTTTTCGCAATTTAAGTCTGGCTATCTACAAACGTATGCTGGAACTTGGATTGAAAGAATATGGCAATACCGGCTCATTTAATTTTATGCTCAATAGTCCAACGGAATATCCTAACGCATTGATAGAAACGCTGTTCCTCAGTAATTTGGACGAAGAAACAAAAATATTGGACGAAGGTTTTCAGCAGCAAATGGTTGAAAAGATTGTTGAAGGTGTAAAGGATTTTCTAAATAACTGCAAAGAACAATAAACTATAGTGCTTAAATGTTAATGTGATTAGGAATAGCGTTTTCATTTCTAAATGTTATCATCTATTTGTAACTTTACAGCCTAATAAAAAGTCCATATGAGTGAATCATTAGTTGCTAAACCTGTACAAACCCTCACTGCAAAAGATTTCGCTACCGATCAGGAAGTACGCTGGTGCCCCGGTTGCGGTGATTATTCTATTTTAGCCCAGGTGCAAAAAATAATGCCTACGCTGGGTATTCCAAAAGAAAATATTGCGATTATAAGTGGTATTGGCTGTAGCAGCCGTTTCCCCTACTACATGAATACGTATGGTATGCATAGTATTCACGGCAGGGCAACAGCAGTAGCCAGCGGATTAAAAGCCGCCCGTCCGGAATTGAGCGTTTGGATTGTTACCGGTGACGGAGATAGTTTAAGCATTGGTGGTAACCATACCATTCATTTGTTGCGTAGAAATTTTGATGTAAATATATTGTTGTTTAATAACCAGATATATGGC
>JANYFI010000005.1 GCA_025362765.1 Ferruginibacter sp.
GGAGAATGCTGCTGCTGAAATTTCATCGGATTTGAAGAGATTGGGTAAAAATGGGGGCAAAAAAGCTACGTCAACAGGAGAGAAAACCGAATTATCGGACTCTTCTCAAATCCCTCCTTTGGGGGGTGGGGGGGCTTTGGGCAAAGAGGCCCTGTATAGCAAACAACTGATGTGCGAAGAAACGGGTATTAGTTATGAGGAACCTTCGCCTAATGCTTTTTCATTCAATAGCCCTTATGGAGCATGCCCTACCTGTAAAGGCCTGGGTACGGTATATACCATTGATATGGAAGAAGTGTTGCCGGATAAAACAAAAAGCGTAAAGGAAGGAGCCATTGTACCGTTGGGGCAAGAACGGGATGCCAGTGTGTTTCAGCAAGTGCTGGCATTTGCAAGAAAGTATAAAATCAATTTAGACAAGCCTGTGAAAGACCTGCCTGTGGAGCAGTTAAACCTGTTGTTGTACGGTGATCAGCAAATTAATCCTGACCTGGAGCTGGACCTCAGTGACGAAACTGTTCCACTGGAATATACCGGCAGTTATGAAGGTGTCATTCCCATGTTGAAAAGGTGGTTTGCATCCCCAAACAGCGGCGAAGCGTTGCGTGATTGGGTAGAGAAATTTATGGTACTCAAAACCTGCGCAACCTGCAATGGCAGCCGGTTAAAAAAAGAAAGCCTTTGGTTTAAAGTGGATGAAAAAAATATTGCTGAACTAAGCGATATGAACCTGGATAACCTGGCAGTATGGTTTGGAAATATTGAAAAAAGATTAAGCAATAAACAAAATGCCATTGCCAAAGACGTGTTGAAAGAAATCAGGGAACGGCTGCAATTTTTATTGGATGTAGGGTTAACTTACCTCACCTTATATCGTCCATCAAAAAGTTTGAGTGGGGGTGAAAGTCAGCGCATACGGCTTGCAACGCAGATTGGTAGCCAGTTACAGGGCATCACTTATATATTGGATGAGCCTAGTATTGGGTTACACCAACGGGATAACCAACGCCTGATTACCGCCCTGCAAAACCTCCGGGACATTGGAAACAGCGTGTTGGTAGTAGAACACGATAAAGACATTATGCTGGCAAGCGATTACCTGGTCGATATTGGTCCAAAAGCGGGCGTACATGGCGGAGAGATTGTGGCAATGGGAACACCGCAGCAAGTGCTTTTATCCAAATCAGAAACGGCAAAATATTTAAGCGGCGAAAAAAATATTGACATCCCCAAAGAAAGAAGAAAGGGTAATGGAAAGTTTATTGAACTCACGGGCGTGAAAGGCAACAACCTGAAAAACGTTTCGGTAAAATTTCCATTGGGTAAACTAATTGTAGTTTCGGGTGTTAGCGGCAGTGGTAAATCAACATTAATTAATGAAACGTTGTACCCGCTGCTGAATAAATATTGTTATAATTCAAAGGCCAACCCGCTGGAATATAAGGCCATCAAGGGATTGGAGCATATTGATAAAGTTATTGAGATAGACCAAAGCCCGATTGGCCGCACACCAAGAAGTAACCCGGCCACCTATTGTGGATTTTTTACGGATATACGGACCTTGTTTGCAACGGTGCCCGAAGCAAAAATCAGGGGCTATACAGCAGGGCGGTTTTCGTTTAACGTCAAGAGTGGACGTTGTGAAGTGTGTGAAGGTGGCGGTATGCGGGTGATAGAAATGAATTTTTTACCAGACGTATACGTGCATTGTGAAAAATGCAATGGTAAACGATACAACAGGGAAACGCTGGAGATACGATACAAAGGAAAATCCATCAGCGATGTGCTGGATATGACAGTAGATGAAGCAGTGGAATTTTTCCAGGCAGTACCTTTTATCTATCGAAAAATTAAAGTTTTAAAAGAGGTTGGACTGGGGTATATTACTCTGGGCCAAAGCGCTGTAACCCTTAGTGGCGGGGAAGCGCAGCGGGTAAAGTTATCCACGGAACTGGGCAAAAAGGACACGGGTAAAACATTTTATATTTTAGATGAGCCTACTACAGGGTTGCATTTTCAGGACATTCAGCATTTGCTGGAAGTGATCAATAAATTGGTAGACAGGGGCAACAGTGTACTGGTAATTGAACACAATATGGATGTGATAAAAGTGGCGGATCACATTATTGATATTGGTCCCGAAGGTGGTGATGGTGGTGGATTGGTATTATTTGAAGGTGTGCCGGAAGACCTGGTAAAAGTAAAGGAAAGTTTTACCGGTAAGTTCTTAAAGGCGGAATTGAAAAAATGACAAAGGATAGTCAGGAAATTAAGAAATGTGGTTTCAGGGGTAAGCAGGTGCACGCATATGCAGAACTTACTGATTCATCTCCATTCCATCTCTTTGCCATTTAATTCATTGTTGATCGGTAGAGGGTAAGTAAAATTTTCTGGTTACATGAAGGCGTAATTGCTGCATGCATTAGTTTTTTTTAATAATTTTAAATTGGCTGATTAACCTCCCTTTGATTTGTTGTATAGTATCACCAGCATAAAACAGGTCACTAATACAATCATCTTAAAAATAAGTGGATTGGAGTGTAAATTGTTTTTCATATTTTATTGATATTGTTTTCATTTTTTAAAATCTTGCAGGGCATCTTGTATGCGCTACTGAGTTGGCATCATAGCTGTTACTTCCAACGAGTCTGATACCTATTTTCAACAACACAGAGAAATAAGCATCCATGTTTTTTGGGTTGCCCCTTTGCAATCCTGGCTGCGTTCTTGTCGGGTATCCTGGCGCCGATGATGATTTATCATATATCTGGTATGCAATATTTGCATCTGCTACGGACAGGTATTTATTGAAATACTTTGGATCAATATATGTTGTGCTTACGTCGTCGATATAATCAGTAAATGTTTTTCGGTAAAGTATTTCTGTACTCAAATTAATGTTATCCGTCAGTGCATATTTTACACCGGCGCCTAGAGGTATATTAAGTTGGGTGAGATTGTAATTTTTCTGGCCGGGGTATTCGGCAAAACCCTCTCCTTCTGTGTGCAACGGCTGAAGGTAATGCCAGGTGACATTGCCATTTTGATCTGTGAGTGATCCCTGGGGATTAAAATGAAACAAGCCAATACCGCCAAAAATATAGGGTTTAAGTCTTGGCGCATCTTCTTCAGGGTTCTGGTTGAAAAATTGCATTGGGTATAATTCTACTGCGGTATACGCTTCCCAAACATTGCTCCTGAAGTCAAGATTCCGGCCTTTCCTAAATGATTCTGGTCTGCCAGGAGTATTGATGATTTTATCTTGTCCCGCCAGGTAAGTATATTGCGCTGCCAGCCTGAAACCAAGCCAGTCGTTTGGTTGTACGCTTATAAATGCACCCTTCATTAATTTGGTAAGCGGGAGATTTAGATCTTTTACGAATGTAGTTCCGTAACCGGCGTGGCCGCCTAAGTCGCCTAAAAAAAATGTGGGACCAAAATTTAATCCGACTTCAACATTATTGCCAAATAACAATGACTGTGCATAGATTGGCCTGTTAAACATTGTAGTAAGACAAATCGCTATGAAACCTTTGTAAATAAAATTGTGTAGCCGATTTTTCATGCCTCGCCGGATTTTTGGATATTGGTTTTAGATGCCTGATCGAATTATGAAGCTGAATGCAAAGAAGGTATCTTGAACAATAAAACGAAAGGCAGTGTTAAATATTGTATAATGAAATTTATGAGGGGATCATTGTGGAAAACTAAGGCAGGTGATGTAGATGATACTGCCGGAATAGTGGATGCTGATAAATTTATGTGATGTCGGCAGTAATTTTTTGTTCACTGCGTTTTCCATAATCTGGAAAAGATGGTATAGTAATGCCGGGGTTAAAAAGTTCGCTTTGTTGACTTCAACAGGAGGCAATAAAATCTTTGCAAACGATTGCTTGTACTTTACTGCTGCGATAAGCTTTTGCTGCTAACTTTTATTTAAGCAAATCGTGCGCTAAGTTAGGGGTGGGTGGCCATTTTAAATTGCATTAATGCAGCTATTGACCTGGCCCTTGTTTTTGCAAGTGCAGCTATCTTCCCTTCAAACAAATCATCAACAGTAGTACAAAATAATAACACCCACTGGCTGAAATGTTCTTTCCGTAACGGTAATTTTTTATTTAGAATATAGTGTACTTCCATAGCATTTTTGGTATATACCGGGTTGTCCAATAAAATCGATTCCCAAAAATCTGTAATCAGGGGGATATGATGTTGCCAGTTTATTTTAGCAACATCAGTAAAAATAAAACTGATGAGAGTGTCTTTTTTCACCTGCTCATAAAATTGGATGACCAGTTGCTCTATGTCCGCCCTGGATGTTATGTCTTTTTTAGTACCCATATTTTGTCTTCCATCTTTCTTTTAAAAACTTTCTTATTTCTTCTTCACGGGCATTTTTTTGCGGAATATAAAACGGGGTACCTTTTAGTTTTTCGGGCAGATATTCCTGCAAGGTAAAATTATTATTGAATTGGTGAGCATATTGGTAATCCTTACCATAGTCCATTTCCTTCATCAATTTGGTGGGGGCATTGCGAAGGTGCAATGGTACAGGTAAATCACCTGTTTGCGAAACGGCTGCCAAAGCCCCGCCAATGGCGGCATACGCGGCATTGCTTTTAGCGCTGCCCGCAAGGTAGGTAGCGCACTGCGACAATATAATGCGGCTTTCAGGATATCCGATCATAGCAACTGCCTGGAAGGTGCTGGTGGCTAACAATAGTGCATTGGGATTGGCGTTGCCAATATCCTCACTTGCAAAAATTACCATGCGCCGGGCAATAAATTTTACGTCTTCACCACCCGCAATCATTCTTGCCAGCCAATATACTGCACCGTTAGGATCGCTCCCCCGCATACTTTTTATAAAGGCGGAAATAATATCGTAGTGTTGTTCTCCTTTTTTATCATACAAGGCTATTTTTTGCTGCGCAATTTCCATCACGCCTTCATCTGTGATTACAAATGGTCCCTTTTCTTCTCTTTTACCGGCGGTAGAAGGTGCTATTACATCTGTTACCAGCTCCAGTAAATTCAGCAGTTTACGGGCATCGCCGCCACTGATGGTTAACAATGCTTCCGTTTCTTTTAACTCAATATTTTTTTTGCTTAAGACGGGATCTTTTTTAAGCACTTCGTGTAAAAGTTGTACCAATTCTTTTTTGTCAAGTGCTTTCAATACATACACCTGGCAGCGGCTCAGCAAAGCGCTGTTTACTTCAAACGACGGGTTTTCTGTTGTAGCACCAATCAGCCGGATAATTCCTTTTTCAACAGCACCCAGCAAGGCATCCTGCTGGCCCTTATTAAAACGGTGAATTTCATCTATAAAAAGAATAGCGCCTGGCTTTGTTTTGGCGTCTTCAATCACTTCTCTCACTTCTTTTACCCCAGAAGAAATAGCGCTGAGGGTATAAAAAGGAACCTGCAGCGTATGGGCTATGATATTGGCAATGGTTGTTTTTCCAACACCGGGCGGTCCCCACAATATCATTGAAGGTAATTTTCCCTGTTCAATCGCCGTACGTAAAATGCTGCCTTTACCCGTAAGGTGTTGTTGCCCCACCAGCTCATCCACCGTATTGGGACGCATTCTCTCTGCTAACGGCGCTACACTCATAGTATAAAGATACCTTGTTTTATACCTTCTTTTAAAATGAAAAAGTGAAATTTTATTTATGGTATCAAAGACAAAATTTCTTCTTTACTAACAGGTTTTTGCAAGTCATTTATTTCAATCACAATTAGATAACCATCAGCGCCGCCGGCTTTTTTTACTGCGTCAGCCAATTGTTGCTGATCGCTAACAACCCGCTTTCCGGCTGTATTCCAAAGCTCTTTTGTACAGAGGCAGCCTGCTGTGGGCGTGTATGGATAATATATTTGTCCTTTATAAAATGCTACGTCAACGGCGGTGCCATGTGCAATTATTTCTGTGCGGCCGCCAGCACCCGCAAAAAAACTTTCATAGATGGGCAGATAATTAA
>JANYFI010000023.1 GCA_025362765.1 Ferruginibacter sp.
GGAGAATGAGCCCTTGGGCTATGAAGGCAAAATTATTTTTCATACTGAAAACCAATAAGTAAATAATTCCTGCATATCAACTGCTGTGATCTGCGACAATTAGCCAACGATTTTTTATTTTTCTTAGTAGCAACGTAAATGAGCCACCTATATCACCGATGCTTCTTGCTAAATGCCATTTGCCCACTACAAAAAAATAATCTGAGGCTATTTTTTTTATTTCCAGCAACGTAAAGTCAAGCTTTCCCATGGCCGCTGTATCCGGATAATTTTTTTTGTAACTATCCATTGTTTTTTGCCAGCCATAAGTAATCCCGCTTTTGCCTACAAACATAAGCGAATCGCTTTGCCAATAGGTTTTCATGAAAGTGCCGATATCGCCCTTATTCCAGGAGTCAGTTTGTGCAGCCATCACTGCACGAATACTGGTTTCGTCTGGTGACTGCGTCTTTGCAGTACTAACAAATAAACATAAAAGAGCAGCAGACAATAATATTTTTTGCATCATCATTGATTAATCTTTTAAAAATAAACCATCTATAATACAAATCAAATATTGAATTGGTTAGGGATGACTTATCAGGAAATTAATCCGTGTAATCAATATTAATTAGTGTAAGGAAAAAAAAATTAATGCTGGTGATGCTGCGAACTGCATTTGCTTTGATGGCATAAACGGTAATTATACAAGTGCGCAGAAATAATTAGTACCACAGCAATAGCTAAAAACAACAATTCAACTTGTGGCGCAAATTGTTTTAATATTAAAAAAATAAATCCTGCAGAAAAAATGGCTACAGGTAACACAGAACGGTGATGGTTTACGTATCCATGTAGTAAAGAATATGAACCCACCACAAAAGCCAGTCCAATCATACCCCATTCAAAAACCTGGTTGTGAATGATGTTAACGCCAAGAATGGGTAAAGAGCTGATTATTACCGGCAACAATGCGCAATGTATGGCACAGGCTATCGATGTAGCAATTCCCAATGCATCCCAATTGATTTTTATATTCATTTTCGGCGGCAAAGATAGTATATTTGCAATAAGGTTGCAAGTTTTGAATTGGCTAAATGATTTGAATAATGACGGAGTTGTCAGTTTGTTTGGTTGTAGCTTTGCAAAAAAATGATTTACGATGAATAAGAAATGGTGGTATGCAGGGTTTTTTGTGTTGCTATTTGGGGTGTACTTTATCTATGTTTTTAGCCAGACGGATATCTCACAATCTAACCTGCCTGTAATTAATAATGCCGTGCAGCCTTTTGCTTTTACCAACCAAAATGGTAAAACTATTTCAGAAAAAGACGTAGAGGGAAAAGTATATGTTGCCGAATTTTTCTTTACAACCTGCAAGGGAATTTGTCCGAAAATGAATGCCAATATGCGCAGGGTATATGATGCATTTAAGGAGGATAGTAATTTTATGATCGTGTCCCATACCTGCATGCCTGAGACAGATTCTGCACCGCTGTTGAAAAAGTATGAGGAAAAAATGCTGAATGGTACGCTGGAAAAAAATTCAGACGGCTCTTACAAAATTGCCTATGATACCTTAACCGGAGGCAAACAAACACCTGTTAACCCGGTTTGGAATTTTGTAACCGGTGATAAAGCTGCTTTATATGGTATGGCCCGGCATAGTTATTTGATTGATAATAACAAGCCTGATACCACGCAGGCTATTGCTGATCAGTTTATACATACGCAGTTGTTTGCCCTGGTGGATAAGCAAACAAGGGTGAGAGGTATTTACGATGGTCTGAAAGAAGCAGAATTGCAAAAATTATTAAAGGATATTGCGGGCCTGTTAAAAGAAAAGCACCAGAACAGGGATTTAAAGGGCTATTGAAAATGGATAAACTTTATAATGGAAGGTTGCAATAATGCAAACAGGGGTTTTATCTGCTAAATTAATTAAGATGGATACGCTATTGAATATTTTAAAAAGAAATCAGCTAAGCGTAACTGACGGACGTAAAAAAATACTGGAGCTTTTTTTACACAGCAACGGGGCGTTGGCGCACGCTGATATTGAAAAAAATACTGGTGAAAGTTTTGACAGGGTAACGGTGTACCGAACGTTGCAAACCTTTGTTGACAAAGGAATTATTCACAATATACCTACTACCGATAACTCGATTTTATACGCCCTTTGTAAAGACAATTGTGCTGCCGGTCATCACCACGATGATCATGTGCATTTTGTTTGCGACGATTGCAGCAAGACAATTTGTTTGGAAGAAGTAACTGTTCCAATAGTGAAACTTCCTGATGGATTTAAGCCCAAACATGCCGCTATGGTGGTCAATGGAATTTGTAGTGACTGTCAGCAGTAAATCAATTATTGTCAATTTAACTGGTCCATTTCTTTTTTTACAAATTCCATCAGCACTTTAATCTGGCCGGGTGAAAAATCAAACTTCAGGCCTGCGGCAGCATATAAATCAGGTAACGTTTTTGTGGCGCCAAGGCTTAACGCAGTGCAATAATTATCAAATGCTTTTTCGGCATCGTTTTTAAACTGCATCCACATGCCGATAGCACCCAATTGCGCAATGCCATATTCAATATAATAAAATGGCACTTCAAATAAATGTAACTGCCGCTGCCAGGCATTGCTGCGAAATTCTTCCAGGCCACTGTAATCAATTACACTATCCTTAAATTCATTCAGGATGTTATTCCATTGCTGTGTTCTTTCCGATAGCGTATGCATAGGGTTTTCGTATACCCAATGCTGAAATTTATCAATAATCGCAATCCACGGAAAGATAGTAATTACTCTTTCCAGCTGGTGTTGTTTTGCCCTGGTCAATTCTTCTTTATTATTGAAAAATACATCCCAATTTTCCATGCTGAACAATTCCATCGCCATGCTTGCCACTTCAGCAATTTCCATAGGGTATTCTTTAAAGCCAGATAATACCAGCGGATGCGCCAAAAAAGAATGCACTGCATGGCCACCTTCATGCACCATGGTAGTTACATCATTCATTTGGCCGGAAGCATTCATAAATATAAAAGGAGCGCCACTTTCCGCCAGCGGACAGTTATATCCACCCGGAGCTTTTCCAATCCTGCTTTCGAGGTCAAGGTGTTTTAACTCCTGCATTTTTTGCAGACATTGCCCAAAAAAAGGACGGAGTTTAGTAAAACAGGTGATTGTTTTATTGATCAGGTCTTCACTGTTTTTAAAAGGCCTTAAGGGTTCGGTTCCTGCAGGTTCTGCATCTGTATCCCACGGCCGCAGTGTGGCTAATCCTAATTTCTTTTTTTTCTTTTCATAAATAATATTCACTAAAGGCAGCACGTGTAATTTTACCGCTTCATGAAATGCAAAACAATCTTCTTTTGTATAATCAAATCTTCCCAGTTCTTTAAAACGATAGTCGCAATAATTGCTGAATCCTGCGTTGGTGGCTTCCTGCGCACGTTTTTCTATCAACTTGTTGTACAAATCATTTAATACATCTTTATCCTGCTGCCTTCTTTCCTGAATTTTCCTGTACGCTTCTTCTCTCACTGCCCTGTCATGACTTTGCAAAAATTTGGAAGCCTGTTGCAGTGTGTATTCCTGGTTATTGATAGTAACCGTCATCTTACCGGAGATAACACCGTATTGTTGTTTCAGTACCGATAATTCTGCCTGCAGGGGAATATTTTCTTCGCGAAATAATTCCATGCCTTTGCGTATGTTGCGGAGGTAAGTAAAATATTTTTGCGTGTCAAGCTTCGCTGCCAGCGGATGACTGGTTAATTTTTTATTGAGTGCATCGGTATAAGGTTCTATATTGGGCTGAATTTGCAAACAGTAAAAATTAAAGGCTTCTTCCAGTGCTATATTCTCCGTATCACAAGTCATTTTTATCTGTCGCCAGCAGGCATCTTCATTCACCACCGCTTCCAGTTCGCTTTGGTCTTTCATCCATTGTTCCAACGCTTCGGGGCTATCAATGTTTCTTTCCAGTAATTCTTTAAAAAATGGTTCCAGGCTTTGCCAATCGGTTAAAACAAAATTGGCCGGAATAAAATGGCGGGGTGTTTTTTCAATAGCGGCTGTATACATAAGAATTCAGTTGATCATTTTAACAACACTACCGTAGGTTTTTACACTACGGTAGTACATTGCTTTGTTCCCATAAAAGGGAAACAATATAATATTATTTGATTAAGCCATTTTTCTTGGCGAGTTGATTTTTTTGGGTGGTGCTGCTTTAACATTTACCTGCTTTGTTTCAGGTGCCTTTGCTTTTGGAGTGGCTACTTCATGAGTTCCCGCCGCATCTGGTTCAGTATTTTCAGATAATTTAATTTCCACACCGTTCGATTTTAATAAATGAAACCAGCGGATCATCTTTTTCATGTCACTGTTATATACTCTTTCAAAATCCATTTCAGGATACACTTTTTCAAAATATACTTTAATCGCTTTGTTGTCAGCACTGGCATCCGGCAGTTTTTCAGCGCTGCCTTGCATTGCTGTAAACACTTCCACCAGGTTTACATTATCTTTTGCAGTAAATACTTCTATACTTTCCAGGTGAGAAAAATTATGCAAACGGGTGCTTACAAATTTGGTGCTTTTGTCTTCCAATGACTTTACTACGCCACCATCCGCTTTTGAAGACAATAATTCGTACAAACCGCCTAAGCCGGTTACTGAAACGAGTCTGTTATAATCCATAACTGTATTTTTTTTGAGCATCAAAGATAAACTTCTGTACTGATTGGCGCCTTGTTAAATTTAAAAAAATATATAAAGTTTTCGTCGGCAGCAAAAGTGGTTGCTGCCGGATTGCAGCCGACGAAAAATAAAATTTACCAATTTCGCCTGTTTTTTTAATGATCGTCGTCTTATATTACGACAAACTACAGCAGTATGATAAAATTTACCAACGCCTTCCTTTTTTTAATTTTTTTTTCAATGGCTGTCTATGGTCAAAACGGAGTAAAGGGAATGCTGCAGGATGCTGCCGGCAAAACTCCGGTGCGGGGTGCATCGGTAATTATTTTTTTACAAAGCGATACAGCCAGAGCGGAAATTAAAAGCACGGTTACCGATAATGCCGGCAATTTTGAGTTAAACGATTTGCCCCGTGACAGTTTTTTTATGGCAATAAGTTCAGTAGGATACCAGCAATTATTAAGGCCGGTAATTGTAATGGATAGCGTAAAAGATATGGGGGTGCTATTGTTTACCAGGCAGGGAAAAGATCTGGCCGATGTAACCATCATTGCAAAGGCGCCGGCGGTGAGTATGAAGGGAGATACAACACAGTATAGTGCCAGCGAATACAAGGTAAATCCCGATGCAACCACTGAAGACCTGATTAAAAAGATGCCGGGCATTACGGTAGCCACTGATGGTACTGTTACTGCACACGGCGAACAGGTAAAAAAGGTAACGGTTGATGGGAAGGATTTTTTTGGGGATGATGCCTCTGCTGCATTAAAAAATTTGCCGTCAGAAATAGTAGATAAAATACAGGTGTTTGACCGATTAAGCGACCAGGCTCAACTTACTGGTTTTGATGATGGCAACAGTGTAAAATCCATCAATATTGTTACAAAGTCAGGAATTAAGAATGGGCAGTTTGGCCGTATATATGCCGGCTATGGTTCAGATAATCGGTATGCTGCAGGGGGAAATGTGAGTTTTTTTAATGGGACAAGACGCATCTCCCTCGTGGGTAATTTCAATAATATTAATCAGCAGAATTTTGGTTCACAGGATTTGTTAGGTGTTAGCAGCAGCGGTGGCGGCAGACGCAGTGGCGGCAATACCAATAATTTTTCGGTTGGGCAGTCGCCTGGAATTAGTAAAACAAATGCCTTCGGTATAAATTACAGCAACACTATTGCTAAAAAATTAACCATTACCGGAAGTTATTTTTTTAACAATAGTAATAACACCAATGAGTCGCTGGTAAATACCGAAACATTTGCTACCCCTAAAAATCTTTACAGCGTACAAAATTCCAATACAACAACCAATAATAATAACCATCGTATCAATATGCGGCTGGAATATAAGATTGATTCTGCCAATTCAATCTTTATTATTCCCAGTTTTAATTATCAAAATTTTAATTCCAGTGGAATTACCGCTTTGCAAAATTTTTACAGTGCAGGCGATTCATCCAGTACTTCCAATAACCGAAATACTGCCTCACGGGAAGGATTTAATATCCGCAACAATATTATGTTCCGCCATTTATTTGCTAAAAAGGGACGTACGCTTTCCCTTGGCTTTAACACCAACTATTCAAAAAATGATGGCAATAGTATTACCAATGCGCAATATCGTTTTTTTAAAGATGCTGTTATTGTCGATTCGTTGCAACAGCAATTATATGATAACAATACCAACGGGCATACTATAAGCGGGAATATTGCCTATACGGAACCCATTGGTAAACTGAACCAGTTGCAGATTGATTACACCCCTTCGGTGCAAAAGAATAAAGCGGATCAGCAAACCTATTCTTTTGACGGTCAAAAATATTCTCAGTTTGATTCTTTATTGTCGAATAGGTTTGATAATACCGTTACCACGAATAATGTGGGACTCAATTTCCGCAGGTCAAAAAACCGTGATGGCCAATTATCAGTGGGTGTTAACTTTCAAAATGCCAAATTAGAAAGTCAGCGGGTGTTTCCGATTGTATCTTCTGTTAACCAGTCTTTCCAGGATATTTTGCCCAATGCCATGTGGCGCAAAAAATTCTCTGCCAGCAGCAACGTCAGGTTATTTTACAGGGCCTCTATCAATTTCCCTTCTGTAAGCCAGTTGCAGGATGTAGTGGATCTTTCCAATCCATTAAGGGTGAATGCGGGCAACCCGGCTTTAAAGGAGTCCTATACTAACCTGCTTTCTGGCAGGTACACGTATACCAATTCAAAAACAAGTCATAGTTTTTTTGCAAACGTTTTTTTGCAAACGGCCGCCAACTATATTTCCAATGCTACTTATATCGCTCAGCAGGATACCATTATACAGCAAGGTATAAAATTGAATAAGGGATCACAGCTAAGCAAACCTGTAAACCTGGACGGCTATAAAAGCCTGCGTACTTTCTTAACTTATAGTGTGCCTGTTAAGCCATTGAAGACAGTGATAAATTTAAATGCGGGATTTGCATATTCGCGGCTTCCCGGCCTGGTAAATACCGTTGCAACCGTCACTAATAATTATGCATACAATACAGGAATTGTATTGGCCAGCAATATTAGTGAATATGTGGATTTTAATTTGTCGTACAATGCAGCTTTTAACAATGCAAGCACTACATCCCTTTTCAGTTCTAATAATAATTATGTAAATCAAACGGCAGGGATAGAAATTAATTTGCTTGATAAAAAAGGCTGGTTTATAAAAAATGATATTACCGGACAGGCCTATACGGGATTAAGTGCGGGTTTAAATCAACACTTTTGGTTATGGAATGCAGCCATCGGCAAAAAATTCCTCAAGAAGCAGGCAGGAGAATTAAAATTATCTGTATTTGATTTGCTTAAGCAAAACCAAAGTATTGTAAGAACTGTAACCGGAGCGTATATTGAAGATGCACAAAGCCAGGTGTTGCAACAATACTTTATGCTAACGTTTACCTATAGCCTGCGCAATTTTGGTGTGGCAGCGAAGTCATTTAACAATAATGACAATTACAGGGAAAGGGGAGGAATGGGTGGGCCGGGACCAGGCATGGGTGGAAGAAATCCATCCTTTTAACTACATTTAGATTGGATTTTAAAAACTGTTAGTGTTGAACCAATCTGAAGAGGATTTAATTAAAAGCGTACAAAGGAGCGAACAACAGGCATTTGCTGCTATGGTTTCTATGTACCAGGATATGGTGTACAATACAATAATAAGTATTGTGCAAAATGACAATGATGCGGAAGATATAACACAGGAAGTATTTGTGCAAGTATATCAATCTGTGGCGAGATTTAAAGGAGAGTCAAAGTTTTCTACCTGGTTGTACCGCATAGCCATAACCAAGGCGCTGGACCATGAGAAAAAAAGGAAAAGAAAAAAACGTTTTGCGTTTATACAGCAGTTATTCGGTGAAAATGGAGAAGCCAGATTTACGCCGGCAGAATTCAACCATCCCGGCGTAAAACTGGAAAATAAAGAAGATGCAGCCATTTTATTTGCCGCTTTAAAACAACTGCCGGAAAACCAACGCATCGCCTTTACGCTAAGTAAAATAGAAGGGCTCGATAACCAGGAAATTGCCGCAGCAATGAACACTTCTTTTTACGCTGTAGAATCTTTACTTGCCAGGGCAAAAGCTAATTTAAAAAAGAAGTTAATAAATTATTTACAGTATTCAGCTAAAGATAGCAGTCATGAAAAAGGATGAAAATAACGAAATGCGAATAGGGGATATTTTTAACAGCGTTAATGGTTTACAAAGGGCAACGCCCCGGCCATATTTGCTTACGCGAATAAATGCAAGGCTTAACAACCCGATAAAAAATATTTGGGAAAATATGGCCACATTTATTAGCCGGCCATCGGTAGTGATAGCGGGAATCTGTTTGTTCTTACTGGTTAATATTTCAGTATTGGTATACAAAAATTCAACATCAACTATTCCTGCGGCAGAACGTTCCTACACTACCATTGCGGATGAATATGATGACTATAATAACCTTGCAACCATTGATAATATTGAAAACCAGCAATAGAAATGACAACTAAACCAAATAGTAAATTACTCCTTATCATTATCGGTATTTTGCTGGTTACCAATATTGCCATGCTGATAATTTTACTAAAAGGGCGGCCGGTAGAAAAAAATGGCATGCGGGCGGGAAAAAAAGCTATGATGATGACTTTTTTGCAAAAAGAGATCGGATTTAGCCAGCAACAATTAGTTCAGTACGATTCATTGAATGAGCAACACAGGCGAAAAGTACGCTCCATGTTTGAAGCAGCCAGGAAAGAAAAGGAAGGCCAGATTAAAGAAATGACCGCCAGCAATTTTAATGAGCAAGCTATTGACAGTATCGCTTCACTGTCGGCAGGTAAACAAAAAGCGATGGAAGCAGAAATGTTTTATAACTATAAAAATATCAGGAATATTTGCAACCCAGCACAACTGCCTGCATTTGATTCTCTTTTTTACTCAGTATTAAACAAAAGGCCGGATGACCGCAAAAAGTAATTTTTTAAGACCGACTGTTTATTTTAAAAACATCGTCTAATGATAAATAAAAATCAAGTTATATGAAAAAGCACATTAGTTTATTGATGCTGGCAATACTTTTGAATATAGGTTTGCTGATGGCCCAGCAGGATCAGCGCGGGCCGCGAATGACAATAGAAGAAAGAGTTAAAGCGGTGGATGGAAAACTGGCCAGTTTTAATTTGGATAAAGATAAGCAGGCTAAAACGGACAGCATTTTTACGGCTTACTATACCAACATGCAAAAAGAAAAGATACTGAATGTTCCCAATGTATTAAGCTTTTATCGCTTAATATCTTTTCCCTTTGTTTTATGGTTGGTATATGCCTCCAAAGAAGATTTGTTTGCCATATTTTTATGCATCAATTTAGTTACAGATATTCTT
>JANYFI010000025.1 GCA_025362765.1 Ferruginibacter sp.
CCAAAAAGCTGGCACACTAAAAACAGAAACAAGATCAGCATCATTGAAAAAGTAAAACTGTAAATCTCTACATCCCGGGTTTCTTTAAAACTATTATCGCTAAAAATTACTATAAAATAGGGCAGGTTATTAATGGGCTGAACCCTGACGGTATATTCCCTGCTAAAATAAGCGCTGCCAAATGCATCGCTGGTTCTTGCCTCCATACAGCTGCGCAATTTTTCATTGTCGGATAATTCATTTAACAAATTTTCATTTAGATTTCTGGCGGCATCTGAATGGTACAATACTTTTGCCTTATTGTCAATAATTGCAAATTTATACCCCGCAGGCAATACTGGCTGCCGCAGACTTTGCATATTAAATGACATAGCGGCTACTGACTTGCCCCGCACTTTGGACGGAATTGAAATAACAGATGTAAATGCGCCACTTGTCCATGAAATAATCTGGTCAAGATAAAATGGATGATCTGCCGAGTGATGGAGCAGGTAGCCGTTATGTTGAAAAATATTTTTGAAATAAGCCCGCTGGCTAAAATTTCCATGAGGGGCATTTCTATTACTATTGATCCAGTTTATTTTTTCGTCGCCGTTTTTATCCAGCCAATATACCTGGTTAATGCTGCTGTTTTGCGCAATGGTTACTACATTTTTAAATGAGTCATTTCTATTGCCCGCAGCTGCTGCAATGCTATCTGCTTTATCGATGTAAACAATGTCTTGTTGTAATTGTGCAGAATCACTTGCCACCATGCTATCATACAGGTGAATTTTTTTAAATACACTGTCTATTTCATTATTAAATGCTGCCGTAATTTGCCTGGCAAGCACTGCTTTAGAATCAGGGCTGTTATCAGGTTTAAAAAACAAATTATATTTAACCAGTGTAAAAAACAACAGCGACATCAGCAACATTGACACAACCATTGTAGCAATCCCATCTGTAACAGTCAGCCTGTCTTTATTCCCCATCTGGTAAAGCTTTATCCAGGGATACGCGACAATGGCTATAAATACCACTGTAAGCAATAATAAAACTCCTTGTGAAGGCAATTGATTTTTTTCCTGCTGATAATGTTTATTAGACAGTAAGCCTGTTACGACGAGTTGTTTATCAGCAGTAAAACTTACCGGCTGAAAAAACAGTTTATAATCTTTGCCGCTAACATTCAGGCTTTTAATTCCGGAAGTAACAATACCTCCTTTTTTCCCTGAAAGACTATCGTTTAAAAACCCTATACCCGAAGAAAAATCCTCATACACCACCTGTCCATCGCTGAAAACAATGTACTGATCAAACACATTGGCCGGCAATAAATTTTTTATAAACTGTTCAAAAGTAAATTTCATTTCCATGCGGTAGCACATGCTGTCATTTAGTTTGCCGCCCGACGGAAGATTTGCCAGCAGCGTTATCAAACGACTGTTGTTGTTGACTATGATGTTGAAATTACTGTCAGGATTAGCTTTTATACGTTGACTATCCGGTACAGATAAAGTGAAATTAGCGGTGCTGTAGCCGTTGATATATTCAATGATATTTTTTCTGTCTTTAGTTTTATATGCCACCAGCAGGTTCTGCATTAGCGCAATGCTGTTGTCTATTTTTGAATGAATATTTTTATCAATGTTCTGCAGCGATCTGAATCGTTGTTCCTGCACAGCTTTTTCGTTTTGCGGCACATACATATAAAAGTATCCTGCGCCCAGGAAAATAAGCACCAGTAAGGTGATTAAAACGTCGTTGAAATTTTTATAGAAAGAAAAATACCTCATTTTAAATAGGTTACTGCGGCATCGCTCAGGAAGAAAACGCTCTGTGCCTTTTTCCAACTACAGCAGGGTACAAGCGATTATTGTTAACAATAAAAGAAAAAATTTGCGGAGGCTGAGGAGTGAATTTCGCAGGTTGAATTTTTAATGTTTAAAACTATGCACATTAATTGGAATTCGCAATAGCCAGTTTGCATAATTTTTTAGAAGATAACGCTTTATCATTTCTGAATAATAACAAAAGGGTAATATTCCGTAGCAGTTAATAGTTCAACTTTGCCATTCATTCATTCCTCCAAATTGCACGACTACAACAAGATTATTACTGCAAAGGATTTTGGCGAAAATTTTAACTGGGGTGTTGCGATAGCCGCCGCACAAAACGAAGGCGCCACTGCTGCGGATGGAAAAGGAAAAAGCATTTGGGATACTTTTACGCAAAGTAGCGGTAAGATAAAAGGGAGCGCCAAACCAACCACTGCCTGCGATTTTTACTACCGGTATAAAGACGACCTGTTGCTGGTAAAAGCATTGGGATTTTCCGTTTTTCGCTTCTCTGTTTCCTGGGCAAGAATATTGCCGGATGGCACCGGTAAAATTAATAAAGACGGCATTAATTTTTATCACCGGGTACTGGATGAATGTCTTACACTCGGCCTTATTCCCTACGTAACGCTTTATCATTGGGATCTGCCGCAGGAACTTGAAACAAAAGGCGGATGGACCAATTATCTTATCACCAAATGGTTTAGCCGTTTTGTAACGGTTTGCGCAGAGGCTTACGGCTCCAAGGTAAAAAACTGGATTATATTAAACGAGCCGTTTGGATTTACCTCGCTTGGGTATATGCTTGGCAAACATGCACCTGGTAAAAAAGGATTAAGTAATTTTCTGCCGGCTATTCATCATGCGGCCATGGCACAGGCGGAAGGAGGCAGAATTATACGGCGATTAGTAGATAAAGCTCATATCGGTACAACGTTTTCCTGCTCTCAAATTATTCCATTTTCTGATAAAAAAGAAGATATGGCAGCAGCAAACCGAATAGACATTTTAATGAACCGCTTGTTTATAGAACCTGCGCTGGGAAAGGGCTATCCCGTAGACAATGATTTTAAATTTTTAGAAAAACTACAACTACAAAATAAAACCTGGAAGTATACAGAACGGTTGCATTTTGACTTCGATTTTATCGGGCTGCAATATTATTTTCCCGTGATGGTGAAACACAATAGTTATGTACCCATTGTACAGGCAATGCAGGTAAAACCAACTACCAGGAAACTACCTGTAACCGCCATGGGATGGGAAATAAATGCGGACAGCTTTTATCACACCATTAAAAAAATCTGGTTGTACGGAGGTGTTAAAGAAATCATTATTACAGAAAACGGAGCCGCATTTAAAGATGAAATTAAAAACGGGGTTATTGATGACGGGAACCGGATTGATTATTTTAAACAACACCTGCAGGCGGTATTAAGCGCAAAAAAAGAAGGTGTAAATATCAGGGGTTATTTTGCCTGGACCCTCATGGATAATTTTGAATGGAGCGAAGGATATCATCCACGCTTTGGCCTGGTGCACGTAGATTTAAAAACGCAGTTACGCACGATTAAAAACTCAGGTTACTGGTGGAGGGATTTTTTGCAATAGCTTGTGGACGATTTACCTGATAGCCTCGTGTAATTGTCATTTTGTTTCAAACAATGAAGAAGAAAACTTGTTTATTCATTTCATGACTACCGTATTAATAAATGGCGTTGCTTATGGCCTTGAGGAATTAGAAAAAGATTGTTGGATAAGATTGTTAAACAGCTCCCTCAGTTACAAAGATGCAATGCACAATCCTGTTGTTCCCAACATACACCAGCAGGGCGTAAATATGCGTACCGTGGTATTGCGCAAAGCCTGGCCTGCTGAAAAAAACTGGCTTTTCATACCGATATAAGAAGCGGCAAATGGGCTGAGCTGGAACAACAAAAAAATATAAGCTGGTTATTTTGCGATGCGCCCGGCAAAATTCAGATAAGGCTCAGTGGAGAAGCATCTTTACACCACAATGATAGTATTGCAGACGAAAACTGGTTAGCAAGTACCATGAACAGCAGAAAAATTTATTTGGGAGAAAAAGCACCTTCGGAAAAAAGCTTATTGCCTGTAAGCGGCTTGCCTGCTGCGCTTGAGCAACAGGAGCCAACAATTGAAGAAACCATTCCGGGAAGACAAAACTTTGGTGTGGTGATTACCGATGTACATGGATGGAATGGTTATGGTTAAGCAGCAACGGTCATCGCAGGGCCACTTTTACTTACGAGACGGATAAGAGCTTTACTGCGGGCCGGCTAATTTCCTGACGGTAATTTATGTGAAGCTGTTTACTCTTCCAACAATTTAATACCGGTTTTTTCAAAAGAAATTTTTCTTTCTTTGTACAAATTGCCGGTAGTCATTTTAAAAGTTTTTTTGCTCATCCCGAAAAAATCGTAAATATCTTCGGGCTTGCTTTTATCATTGTAGGGCAAATAACCATCGTTTTCCTTTAACAGCCGCAGCACTTTTCCCGCTTCATCTTCTACCCTGTTATATCCGGGTTTTCCTGCTGCTACATCAATTCTAAAACGCTCGTCTTTATCATTACTTACTGGATATATTTTTTTGATGAAGCCTTTAAATTTATCGCCCACGCCAATGTTGCGATAAATTTCGTTGAAGTGCAACACGCCGGTGTGAAGATTATTTATGATACATACATACCCAATATCCGTACGACGGTACACAATCAGGTCAACTACTTCCAGGTCTTTTACTGTCAGTACTTCGTTGCTTAAATAAGGCTCCAGTTTTTCAGTGGCAGCAATACGCCCTGTTTGTTCATCCAGGTAAATTTTCACCAGGTAATCGCCATTCACCCGCATGTCGAATATTTGTTTGCTCTTGGGAACAAAAATATCTTTCATCAAACCCATATCCAAAAAAGCACCCTGTGGAGTAACGGTTACAGCCCTTAGTTTTACAATATCATCCAACACCCCTTTTGGTTCCTGCGTTGTAGCAATCAACCTGTCTTCACCATCATGATACAAAAATACTTTTAACTCATCGCCGATAGCTGTGGCCGTGGGTACAAATCTTTTAGGCAATAAAATCCCTTCCCCGCCATCATCAAGGTAAACTCCAAAATCAACCGCCCGTATTACTTTTAACACATTGTATTTGCCAACTTCTGCCATGAGGGAGAATTAAAAATTAAAAATTAAAAATTAAAAATTTGGCCTTTTTGGGGAGACCGCTTTTTAACTTCTAGTACCTGTGATGAAAGTTTACCCTAACAATCCCCCCTTATGGAACGGAGGCAACTACCCCCTACGCAATAGGTGCAAACAATCCATCTACAAACTGCTGCCTGTCAAACACCAGCAGGTCGGTTGCCTTTTCACCTACGCCAATAAATTTAACCGGTATTTTAAACTGGTGAGCAATCGCCAATACAACGCCCCCCTTTGCCGTACCGTCTAATTTTGTAATGGTTAAAGCCGTTACGTCAGTAGCCGCAGTAAAATGTTTAGCCTGTTCCAGTGCATTTTGTCCTGTGCTGCCATCCAGCACCAGCATCACTTCATGTGGTGCTTCCGGTATCACTTTCTGAATCACTCTTTTTATTTTGGTGAGTTCGTCCATCAGGTAAGCTTTGTTATGCAAGCGCCCTGCCGTATCTATGATAATTACATCTACATTTTTCGCTACCCCACTGATAATTGTATCATAAGCAACTGACGCCGGATCGCTACCCATTTCTTTTTTTACAATAGGTACGTTGGTGCGTTCGCTCCAAATGGTTAGCTGGTCAACCGCGGCGGCCCTGAAAGTATCTGCAGCCCCTAATAATACTGATTTACCTGCTTTGGAAAAATTGTGTGCCAGTTTGCCAATGGTAGTAGTTTTGCCCACGCCATTTACACCCACCACCAGTATCACATGCGGTTTATGGCCGACAGGCAATTCATAGTTTTCGTAACCGCTGTCAGAAGGGGCTGCTACCAGTATATCTGATACTTCCTGTTTGAGAATGGAATTTAACTCGCTTGTGTTAAGGTATTTATCTTTAGCTACCCGTTTTTC
>JANYFI010000078.1 GCA_025362765.1 Ferruginibacter sp.
ATATTTTTGATCACTGCTGGCGGCAGGTAAAGGCAAAATTTTATGACCCCAAAATTCATGGGATAGACTGGAAAATGTATAAGGAAACGTACGCAAAGTTTTTGCCGCACATCACCAATAATTACGATTTTCAGGAACTGCTGAGTGAAATGCTGGGGGAATTAAATGCGTCTCATACCGGCGGAAGATATACACCGAAAATGGAAAATCCGGATGCAACGGCTACACTGGGATTGCTGTATGATGAAACGTATACAGGCAGTGGATTAAAAGTAACGGAAGTAATAACAGGCGGCCCGGCCGATAAAGCTACCGGCAAAATTAAGGTAGGGTTAATTATTGAAATGATAGACGGACAACCAATTAATGATACGGAAGACTGGGCAAAATTGTTAAACCGCAAGGCAGGAAAAAATACTTTGCTGCAGGTGTACGATGCAAAAAATAATAACCGTTTTGAAGAGTCCGTTAAGCCGATATCTTTTGCAGAAGAATCTGTATTAATGTACAAACGCTGGACAAATATGATGTACAATATGGTGGATAAATTAAGCGGTGGAAAGGTTGGCTATGTGCACGTGCAGGGCATGAATGACGGCAGTTACAGAACGGTGTTGGATGAAGTAATGGGACGCAACAAAAACAAAAAGGCTTTGATTGTAGATACCAGGTTTAACGGTGGCGGATGGCTGCACAACGATTTAAATACCTTCCTGAGCGGAAAAACTTACCTGCGTTTTGCGCCGCAGGATAATATGGTTCCGGCAACAGAACCGATGGATAGATGGCAGCAACCAAGCTGTGTATTAATGAGCGAAAGCAATTACAGCGATGCATTTATTTTTCCCTATGTGTATAAAGACAACGGCATTGGAAAATTAATCGGAATGGCTGTACCCGGAACAGGTACAGCGGTTTGGTGGGAAACACAAATAGACCCCACCATGGTTTTTGGAATACCGATGATTGCCACTTATGGCAAAGAAAATAGACCTACAGAAAACCTGCAATTGGAACCGGATATCAAAGTGCCGTTAACCTACGAAGATTTTTTAAATGGCAAAGATGATCAGTTGGAAGCTGCAGTAAAAGAAATGCTGAAAATCATTGGGACAAAATAATGGAAGTTGCAGTTATGGAGAATGTATACTGCAAAAAATGAGTTGTATTAATCATTACACAATCTAATCGCAACGTGCCTTTAAGGCTGATCCGTATTGGGTTTACTTTGTTGATTTGTAGTGGCTGTTAAGGCCGGCGGGCGGGTTATAAAACAATGTCCTTCACCAAAAGAATTAAAATCAGTGGAAAGAAAATGTGAGGTGACGGATAATTCATCAGCCACTCTTTTTACAGACAAATAGTGAAACAGGGGTTTATAATCCAGGGATAAATCGGGTAATTTATTTGCCGAATTACTGAGCGGCTGGTGCAGGCCGCCGCCGCCACCAATCACTAAAAAGTCTTTACCTTTTATTTTGAAATGCTCAAAGTCGTGGGCGTGACCGGTGATAAATAACCTTGCTTTTTTTGAGTTGATAAATGCTGGTACAAAGTTTTGCTGAACAGAAAAAGATGAGCCAACAATGATGCTGTTGGTATAAGGAGCGTGGTGACAGGTTACAATAATGGCTTTGATCGCTTCGCTTGTATCTAGTGTATTTAGTTGAGACTGGTACCAGTCATTTTGTTTTTGCTTATCGGCGGCTGACAGTTTACTAAAGTTGGAATTCAATAAAACAACAGCCACAGAATCTGTAACCGAAACATAACCAGTGCGAACATTTTCAGGGAATCTTTTTAAAAAATTTCTTTCCCCTTTTTTAGTTCTGCCCATCACATCATGATTGCCCAGCAAGCCGGATACCGTTGTGTTTTCTTTGCGGCAATTGTTTAAAAAGGCATCTACCTTTTTCCATTTGCGGTTACTATATCCCAACGACACTACATCGCCCAACATATAAACACTTTTCGGTTTTGTTTTTACTATTTCTGAAAAAAGAAGGGAAGTGGCTTTTTTATTATGGTTGGGTTTTAAGATAATCTTTTCTACCAGCATGGGCTGCTGTGTATCGCTTATAAAATTCATTTCGGCACCGGTCGCATTTATACTATCAGCAACCTGGGCAAAACTCACAACAGGAATTGCAATCAATAGCAATAAAAAAAATCGTGATTGTATCATGTGCCATTTGAAATTTAGTATTTAAAAAACTTCCAAACCAATTGCACCTGCAGGCTTAACATATTGTCTCTTGTTTCAAATGCATTCATCCATTTGGCTTCTGCCGCAATGCCCAACCTGTTTGAAACCGGTTGGATGTAACACACTGCAATATTTGAGCCTAAACTGAAGAATTTAGAATGGACGTTTCCGTGATATTTAAGATCACTTGTTAACAAATAAGACCCTATCCCTGCAAAAATACTGATTCTCTTTATAACCGGCATTGACCATACTATCAGCAGCGGAACCGCATGTAGGCTGACTTTGCCGGTTTGTGAACTATCTTTAACGTTGTAGGAAAAGAAATTGGTATAACCTGTTTCAAATCCCAGCCTCAACCTGTACCCGGGATGCCACATCAGCCTGAAAGTACCGGCAGCACTGGTTTTGTTAACAGCGCCCAGCACGTTCGGCGCCTGTGGATTGATGTTGGCCACATAACTCGCCAAACCACCACCCAGATATAAAACGAAGGAGGGATTTCGCTTTGCGGCAGTATCGTTTTTAACATTTATTTGTGCAAACGTCTTGTTAACTGTCATGAGAGCAATTAAAAGCACGGTCAAAACTACTGCTTTACTCATGTGTATAATAATTAAATGCTACGCAGGATGGGAAATTGGATAACAGTCCGTCAAAGTGTCCCTCGTTGATAAAGTTGGTAATAAATTCCGGAACGTCAACTGTCCACACAAATGCCTTTCTTCCCTGCGAATGTACCAGGGCTACGTTATCATTTTGTGTGCCTTCGGTAAAACGGGGCGCCCAAATAATGGAATTGGTTTTTACAACATCGTCAATGCTCAGTTCACATAAAGAAGGGGTAGATTCAAAACCTGGCAACGATAAAAATTCATCTACCTGGTCCTGGCCGGGAAGGCCGATTACAATGTCGAGTTTGCGGCCGGTATCTTTTGCTTTTTTTATAAACTCTTTTTGAAGTAACTGTACTGGTTTAATACTGCCAACATATTTGGTATCTAGCCAAACAAAAG
>JANYFI010000085.1 GCA_025362765.1 Ferruginibacter sp.
TTCAGTATGATAGTTTTCAATCATTATAACAATTGGCCCCTGGTTTAATCCAAATCTCCAGGAAGAAACCCAGCCGTGCCGATTTGCTGTATTCTCCGGAAAAGTTGGATTGAAGCTGGCATCAAATCCATACAACTGATGTGGTTTTAAATTCAATTTTTCTATAGCATGCCGAATTGTTTCGATGACTATTTCAGGAGCAAACGGAAGGGAGGCCACAACAGCCCAGGGAGAAACAGTGCCATCATCCGGGCCATAGGGAGCACCCCGTGCGATATAATTGTAAAAGACTCTCTGCTTACCATCAATTTTTAATTTCTTTTCCCCGGGGCCATCACTTGCCGTTAAGCCCCAGGAATATTTTCCGTAATTTTTAAACTGCAATTTATTTTCAATGGCATATTGCCGGTGAATGTAAGTGGCACGCCTGCTGTTTTCAAAATAATCAAAGCCTGCTGTTTTATTAAATGCATCCCTAATTCCACGAAAATCAATCCACATGTGAGAGAACTGGTGTATAAATAATGGACCGGCATATAAATAATCGGTATCATACACTTTGGTTATAGTAAATGTATTGGTCCATTTTTTATAACCCGCTGGTGTAATGGGAAAAGTGGGCGACCCTAAAGCCAACACATACATGATCATCGCTTCGCTATAATTATCATCCCATCGGTAAGGAAGAAACCCTGACCGGGGTTTCCATCCGTGGCTGATGGTGTCTCCATTATTCATTGCCCATTGCCAGTCAATTCTGCGATACAGTTTATCCGCCAGGTCTCTAATCTCTGTTTCTTCCCTGTTCTTCTTTTTAAAATAGCTGGCCGCACACAAGGCGCCGGCAATAAACAAGGCTGTGTCTATGGTAGATAATTCACAATTCCATTCTCTTTCCCCATTATTCATTTTCAGAAAATGATAATAAAATCCTTTATAGCCCGTAGCATTTGCCTGTCTCCCCTGCTGGCTATCATAAAAAAATCTCAAAATTTTAAGTACTCTTTCTATCGCATTTTTTCGGGAAAGCATCTTTTTTTCAACCCCTATTATATAGGTAGTAATTGCCATGCCGGTAACGGCTATACTTGACGGAAAACCGGGTACTGTCTTATCCGCAACCAGCCCAGTTACAGGATTCACTTCATTTAAAAAGTAATCAAACGTTTCCCGTTGTAACTTATCCAGCATGTCCGCATCAGTTCTTTGTGAATCTGTTACAGGCAGATTTTTAGTTTTTGAATCCTTCATTAATTTAAGTTACATCAAGATGCTTACAGCATTCATTAAAATTATTCTAAATAATTTTTCTTTTACAAGGCTGTATTTAAAAATGATTTATTGTCACCGTATTTCAAAGGAACTTCTGTAAAGCATTACTGGATTTGTGCATTTACAATAATTTGCGCTTCATCAATAATTTTTTTGAGATGCTCCTTACTTAAAAAACTTTCCGCATAAATTTTGTAAATATCTTCCGTGCCTGATGGTCTTGCTGCAAACCAGCCATTTTCGGTAGTCACTTTCAGTCCGCCAATTGCAGCGCCATTACCAGGCGCTTTTGCCAGCAGATCAATAATTTTTTCACCGGCCAACTCTTTTTCCTGGATCATCTCAGGCGAAAGTTTACTTAATTTTTCTTTTTGTTCCCGATTTGCTTTTGCTTCAATGCGGTCGTAAAAAGGTTCACCAAATTCTTTTGTCAATTCATTATATATTTCGCCGGGATCCTTTCCCGTTTTTGCAGTGATTTCTGCTGAAAGCAATGCCGGTATAAATCCATCTTTATCTGTTGTCCACACACTGCCATCCATTCTTGAAAAAGCGGCTCCCGCACTTTCTTCTCCACCAAAACAAAGTGACGAATCCAATAATCCATCCACGAACCATTTAAAGCCAACTGGCACGTCATCAATTTGTCGTTCCATTTTTTTTGCTATGCGATCAATGAGCTGCGTGGTGACAACGGTTTTACCAATAGCTGAATTTTTATTCCATTGCGGACGATTTTGCAAGAGGTAAGACATTGCCACAGATAAATAATGATTTGGATTTAAGAGGCCTGAACTTTTGGTGACGATTCCGTGGCGGTCATGATCGGTATCGCAGGCAAAAGAAATATCGTACGCATCTTTCATTGCTATCAACCCTTCCATGGCATAAGGCGAAGATGGATCCATACGGATTTGGCCATCCCAATCTACCGTCATAAAACTAAAAGTTGGATCAACGATTTTATTTACTACCGTTAAATTGAGTTTGTATTTATCTGCAATGGGTTGCCAGTAATGAACGCCTGCACCACCTAACGGATCAACACCAATACTGATTTTCGAATCACGAATAAGGTTCATGTCAATAATGTTTTCCAGATCATTGATGTATGTATTCAGAAAATCGTGGCGATACGTAGTGCCGGCGGTCAATGCTTTTTTTAAAGAAATCCTT
>JANYFI010000326.1 GCA_025362765.1 Ferruginibacter sp.
CCTTTTGCTTCCAGCATGCGCATGTCTTTGGCATCCTGCAAAAATTTGGAAGCAAAAATAAACTGGTTGAGTTTTGCATTTTTAGAAAAAATAATTTGTTCATTGTTACCGGTCCATTCCTTCTGGCCTTCAAACATGTACAAAATATTTTCGCCAATTTCCATTACACTGTTCATGTCATGTGTATTGATCACCGTCGTCATGTTAAATTCTTTGGTGATTTCATGAATGAGTTTGTCAATTACCATGGAGGTTTGAGGATCAAGGCCTGAGTTGGGCTCATCACAAAATAAATATTTTGGATTCAACACAATCGCCCTGGCAATGCCTACTCTTTTCTTCATCCCACCACTGATTTCAGCAGGGAACTTTTTATTGGCACCTTCAAGGTTAACCCTGTCCAGTACTTCATTTACCCTTTTTAGTTTTTCGTTGCCGCTCATTTTGGCAAACATATCCAGCGGAAACATTACGTTTTGTTCCACCGTCATACTATCAAACAATGCAGAGCCCTGAAACAGCATACCTATTTGTTGCCGTAACAATTTTCTGTTTTCTTCATCCATTTCCGTAAAACTTACACCATCATATAAAATCTCGCCGCTGTCAGGTTCAAATAAACCCACGAGGCATTTCTGCAACACGGTTTTACCACTTCCACTTGTACCGATGATAAGGTTGCATTTACCGGTTTCCATTACATTACTAACATCATCAAGTACTACTTTTTCGCCAAAGCTTTTTTTGATATTTTTAAATTCGATCATCCGCCGGGTTAGTTATGAATTATAAGTTATGAATGCAAATGTAGTTATTAGTATTTCGAGTTAATGCGTGAGTAAAACCTGGGTTAATACGTAATCTGCAAACAATAACATAATGCAACTTATTACCACGCTTTTGGTACTGCTACGGCCAATTTCCAGTGCTCCTCCTTTTACATAATAGCCATAATAAGCAGGTATGCTGCTGATGATAAAAGCGAAAGTATAAGACTTGATCAGTGCAAATGTTACGTTGTAAGGAATAAATTTTTGCATCAGGCCGCGGTCAAAAGTATCGGCCGATAAAATGCCTGATGCAACGCCAGCCAGCCTGCCGCCCCAAATGCCCAGTACCATTGAAATTACCACAAGCAACGGGATAGTTAATAAGGCCGCCGCAATTTTCGGTAAAATTAAATAGGCTTTTGTATTGATGCCCATTATTTCCAGCGCATCTATCTGTTCGCTTACCCGCATATTGCCGAGTTCGCTGGCAATTTTACTGCCGATTACGCCTGCCAGCACAATACAAACCAGTGTAGGCGCAAACTCCAGTATCACGGTATCTCTTACAATTTGTGCGATTGTTTCCGCAGGAATTAATGGGCTTACCAGTTGATAGGCTGTTTGCACGGCGCTTACGGCACCAATAAAAACGGAGATGATGGATACAATACCCAGCGAACCAATGCCTATATCATGGCACTGGTGCATGAATTCTTTCCAATACATTTTATAATTCTCCGGCTTGGAAAACATGCCTTTCAACATTAAAATATACCGGCCGAAATGCGTAAAAAAATCCATTGTTGTTGTACTGTTTTTTTGTAAAACTACCTGTTCATTGCCTGCTTCCGTTAAACGAAGATAAATGTTGCTCCTGATACTTCTTTTATTCCGTAAGGATTTGTGTACACCAAACCACAGCCCGTTTTAAAATACAATGGGTTAAAAATCATGCGCTGATTTTTTTGATCTTTTCCACCAATTACTTTTCGCAATTTCCTCCGCAGTATTGGATTCACTCTTCATTTGTGCATCCACTACAGCTATCAATACCATATTAAAAATGGAACGGATAGAACTGCCCAGTTGTAATACATGCACTGGTTTTTTCAGACCCAATAATACAGGCCCTATCGCATCTGCTCCGCCTACTTCCTGTAATAAATTGTAGGCTATATTGCCCGCCGCAAGATTGGGGAAAATGAGCGTGTTTACTTCGCCATCCAATAATTCTGTAAAAGGATAATTGTCCTTTAAAATTTCTTTGTTGAAGGCGAGGATACCCTGTACTTCACCGTCACATACAAGGGTTGGATCTTTTGCTTTAACGATTGCCCTGGCTTTGCGTACAAGGATGGCTTCCGGCGAATTACTGCTGCCAAAATTGGAGTAGGAAAGCATAGCAATGCGGGGAACAATATTAAACTGTTTCACTTCTTTCGCAGTCAGTAAAGTAATCTCTGCCAGTTCTTCCGCCGTGGGATTAAAGTTGATGGTGGTATCTGCCAAAAATAATGGGCCGCGTTTAGTGAGCAGGATATACATGCCTGCTATTTTGGTGACGCCTTCTTCCGTACCAATTACCTGCAATGCGGGACGGATTGTTTCAGGATAACTGCGGGTTAGTCCGCTGATCATGCAGTCTGCTGCACCTGTTTCTACCAGCATACTTCCGAAATAATTTCTGTCACGCATCATTTTTGCGGCCTCGTGCTTATTGATACCTTTTCGCTGGCGCTTTGCATAAAACAGGTCGCCAAATTGTTTGCGCATGTCATGGTATTCCTCTGTTTTTGGATCAATGATGGGCAAATCCGAAATGTCGATATTATTATCGGCGGCGAGTTTATTAATTTTTTTTGCATCGCCCAGTAAAATAGGATAGCCAACACCTTCTTCTATCACCAGCTGCGCCACTTTCAAAATCTTGATATTTTCTGCATCTGCGAAAACAACGCGTTTTGGGTCTTTTCTTGCCTTATTGCCAATAACCCTGCTGAGTTGGTTGTCGAGTCCCAGCCGTTTTTCCAGTTGAAGTTTATATGCTTCCCAGTCGGCGATAGGATATTTAGCTACACCACTTTCTATAGCTGCTTTTGCTACGGCCGGCGCCACTGTTGACAGCAATCTTGGATCCAATGCTTTTGGAATGATATAGTCCGGACCAAAAGAAATGGTTTTGACATTGTAGGCAAGGTTGACAATATCCGGCACAGGTTCTTTTGTAAGTGCAGCCAGCGCTTTTACAGCAGCCATTTTCATGGCTTCGTTAATGGTGGTCGCTCTTACATCGAGCGCTCCGCGGAATATATACGGAAAGCCGAGAACGTTGTTCACCTGGTTGGGATAATCGCTTCTGCCGGTAGCCATGATCAGGTCTTTCCGCGCCTCAGTGGCAGCCTCATAGGTAATTTCAGGATCGGGATTAGCCAACGCAAAAACGATCGGGTTGGGTGCCATACTTTTTACCATTTCAGTACTTACGATATTGCCCTGGCTCAGGCCTACAAATACATCAGCACCTTCCAATGCTTTAGCTAAATCATAGTCCTTATATTTTTCATCTGCACAAAAATCCTTCTTCATTTCATCAACATCAGCCCTGCCGGTATAGATAATCCCCTTTCTGTCAAACACCATGAAATTGGTGCGTTTCGCTCCCAGTAATTCATATAATTTCACACAGGCTACGGCGGCCGCACCGGCACCGCTTACAACAATCCGCACGTCGGTAATATTTTTTTTCTGCAACTCCAGCGCATTTAGCAAACCGGCCGCGGATATAATGGCCGTGCCATGCTGGTCATCATG
>JANYFI010000100.1 GCA_025362765.1 Ferruginibacter sp.
CTGGGAAATTATTCCGGTGGGATTGATATGGTTAATAGTGATAAAGGGAGCTTTTTTTAAATCGGTAATGTCATGAATTATTCCCTGCAGGTAAGCTTTGTTAGTACTATCTGCCTCAAGTGAGGCCGATATCAGGGAGGTCCTGGTGTCGTTTTCAGCAGTGATAAATTCCAGTTCAAAATTCTCTATTTCACCCTTTGCCGTAAGCTGGCTAAAAAAATAAATTATGTCAGCAGGGTTTTTCAAAAAAGTGGTGAGTGTTTTACCTATACAATCTTTCACCGCAAACTGAAGTATATCGGTAACAGCGTAATTGATATTGGTAATGGTTGCATCTGGCGTTGCAATAAATACAATATCTTTTGATTTTTCAAAAATACTTCGGTAACGCCGTTCGTTTTCCTGTATTAACTTCAGGCTTTTGATGCGTTCCAAACTATAACGCACAGTCCGTTCCAGTTTATCTTCATCCAGGTCTGCTTTTATAAGGTAGTCAAAGGCACCAGCCATGGTCGCTTCCCTGTCGATATTATAACTGCCCTTTCCTGTAAGCAAAATTATAGGCGTAACGATGCCATTTTCCCTGCAATCATTTAAAAGATCGATGCCGTTTTTTGCCCCCAGATTGTAATCACAAAAGCACAAAGTGTACTGGTTGTTGTTTAGTTCATACAACGCTTCGGCATATCTTTGAACCCATTTTATTTCAAAAGTCCAAACACGGATATTGCTAAAATAGTGACTGATAAGAAAAAAATCATCCTCATCATCTTCTACAACCAAAATTTTTAAAACTTGCAGATTATTATTCATTTGGGGGCGATTAATTGTATTGAAAAGATTGAAAATCCTCCGCAATGTGCAGCAGCTTTTTTGCAAATATAATATCCTTGTAGATTAATAAGAATATTTGCCTGTTTTACTTTGTCGAGCAGACTACAACATTTTTTACACAAAACGGGGTAAATTTTGCTTGTGTGTTTAAAATTGAATGAGATTGCAATTCAACAAGGGTCAGTAATAAAAGCGCTGTTTTGCCCCAAACCAACGTCAAAATAAAAGCTGCTTTTATCCTCCTGCTATTATCGCCAAATAAAAAGGCAAGCACTTATCCTTTGAAGGATGAATGCCTGCCTTTGATATGGTTAAATAATTTTACTACACTGTGCGTTTCCCAAAAAAGAAGGACAACACAAACAATACAATAAAAATATAAAACAAAATTTTCGCAATACTGGCTGCGCCGGCGGCTATGCCACAAAAGCCAAAAATGGCTGCAATAATTGCAATAATCAGGAAAGTAACTGTCCAGCGTAACATAATAATTTATTTTTAGTTAGTAAAAGAATAAAATACTATTACAATTAAATTAACAACCATGCCAAATTATTTATTCATAAGTAAAACAAAAGATGAGGCCAGAATTTATAACCTTGCCTGCCCGTTGAAACTGCGAAAATGAATAATAAATTATAGTTGATTCGTTCAAAGAGATTAATAAGTTCCCTTTACGGTCCGTTAATTATCCGGCTGTAAATTTATTTGTAGAAATAAGTCGTCAACATGAGGAAAGCTAATATAGCGGGCATCGCTACTCTTTCTTGCTGCAGTTGGTATTTTACTGTTTGCCTGTAATTGCCTGGGCGCTGTCAAGATGAACCAGCAGTACCGGTAATGTTTTGCCTGCAAAAGATTTTATTTCAGGATCCTTGCATTCTTTGGCGGCTTTTTCAAATTCCTTCACATCTTTTTTGTGGTCGTCCAACATCATGCTCATATAAGCCTTATCAAAGTCACCGCCTTTCTTTTTCATGAGATTATCCATTTCTTTTTGCGCATCACGTCCAATACTACCTGGTAACGTTATGTTTTTTGTTTGTGCAATACCCTTTAGTTCTTCGCTGGCTTTAGTATGATCCTTTACCATCATAGCCCCAAAATCTTTCACCCTTTTGCTAACACCGTTTTGCTGTGCGTAATTACCCAGTTGTACTTCCATCATTCCACCGTCGGCGGCATTTACGGCAAAATCGGCGGCATCTTTATCTACCGGTGTGGTATTTACGTTTGGCGACATAGCGGTATCAGCCATTTTTACCATAGCACCGCTGTCTTTTTTTTCATTTGCGTTGTTGGCTGCTGTAACGCTATCTGAGCTATCGCCAGAGTTACAGGCTTGCGCAAGCGCTATTACAGTTACAAAAAGAATACTTTTTACATGTTTCATGATTTTTTATTTTTATTGTTTAAAAAATAAAAAAATCAAACATTAAGCCAAAGGTAAGTTGTAAAACATTTTATGTGGGATAGCCCTGAAATGGTAAATACGGATTCGCATTAGTTAATGGGTTTTATGGAGTGATGGCCCCGCACAAGCATGCGAAAAAGCCAGGCGTTATTTTGGCGGTGTTTAAATTAAAAAGCCGGGTATGGAAAACGTTTGCGGGGTAGGCGTATTTGAGTTCAAAAGTTGCTGAAGTTTTAAAAGCAATAAATTAAAATCTATCGGTTTATGAAAAAATCCGCTTGCACCCAGTTTTCTGCATTTTTCAATGGTCGCAAGGTCATTGGCGGTGGTAAAAATAATCACTGGTATTTGCTTGTAAAATTTTTCTTTTTTCAATGCCTTTAAAC
>JANYFI010000124.1 GCA_025362765.1 Ferruginibacter sp.
ACCAGTTACGCATCTGGTATTCCATTTCAGTCTGGTTGTATTTACGCGGACGCACCCATACCCCGTCATTGTTCCACCAGGCCTGGGCAGACGTGATATCACCGATCATGTCTTTACGCTTAAACAATTCACGGTAGCTGTTTTGGTAACGGCGTTGCAGCCCAACCACCACATTTAATTTTTTCTGTTTAGCTATCGCAGCAGCAGCAAGTACTTTTTGAATTCCTGCAGGATCTGTTGCTACGGGCTTTTCCATAAAAATGTGTTTACCCTGGTTTACGGCTTCTTCAAAATGTATGGGACGAAAGCCGGGAGGCGTTGCCAGTATCACCACATCTGCCAAAGCAATGGCATGTTTATAGGCATCAAAACCGGTAAATTTATTTTCTTCGGGCACATCTATTTTACCTTTTAAATTACCCCTGCCGTTGGTAGATTCGGCGATGTCTTCGCTGTTTAGTGATTTTAAGCAGGCGTCTAAATTATCACGAAAAGCATCGGCCATCGCAATCAGCTTTACATTTTGTTTACTCAGCAAAGCTTGTGTGGCAGCGCCCGTACCGCGGCCGCCACAGCCAACCAACGCAATTTTTATGGTATCATTTGCACCCGAAAAATAGTTGGCGTGTGATAAAAGCGGGGCCGCCATCAGGCCACCAGCCAGTAATGTTCCCTGCCGTAAAAAATCTCTGCGGCCAGGGTTTGTAAATTTAGAAGCATCGTTGTTCATAATTGATCTGGTTTATTGTGTTAAGATATAATTCAAATGTCAAACTGTTTTAAATAATTGATTGAACCAGCAGTTGTTTTTCATGGCAATCCGCGGCGGCGGACAGCACCATTCTGGGTTATTTTTTCATGGCATCTGTCGCTTCCGGGCTCAAAAGCCAACTCCAATTCAAACAGCTTTCGACCAATACCAACGTTAAAGATTGACCACTTTTTTGCCTGTCAAGCGTTCCAAAAAAAACTATTTAATAAAAAGCGGTTTAAAAATTAAGGCTCTTCCCTATTGGTATCACTCTTTAAACTGAAAAAATCCGACATCAGCCATCAACGATCTTTTTACCGACCTGTGTAAGCTTTAAAAAACGCAACAGCCTGTGCCGCGGTCGGCTGTTCCAGCGGACAAATAATTCTAAACCCTACAGAAGAAGCATCTGTTAACCACCATTTGCTTTTAGGTATTTGCGGGTCCCGCTTGTTCCACAGGTTATCCGATTGAATTCTGATGGCACACCTCAGTTGTTCTGCATCATCAAAAAAGCCGCCGCCTTTCAATACTTTTGGGTATTTAGAAGTATTGGCCGCCACCATTGGATCAGCACTTCCATCCGGTAAATTTTCCAGCCGCTTGGCATCGTAGTGATCCATCGTCCATTCACTTACATTACCCAACATATCATATAGTCCCCATGCATTCGGTAATTTTTGCCCTACTTTTTGAAATTTACCGCCACTGTTTTTACCATACCAGGCGTAATTAGCCAATTGATTTTCGTCATCTCCAAAATAATACCGGGTAGTGCTGCCGGCCCTGCAGGCATACTCCCATTCGGCTTCTGTAGGCAGTCGATAAAACACCCCGGTTTTTGTATAGAGCCATTTGCAGTACATCAACGCTGCAAACTGAGACATGCTGTTAACCGGGTATCCACCTTCTTTACCCATCCCCCAACTTAAATCAATATACTGCGGGCTGGGCCTGGTAACGGCATCCACCGAAGAATTTTCACTGGTAGTTTCATCTTTGTAAAAAACATCAAACTCGTCCCGGGTCACTTCAAAAGTACCCATCCAAAAAGCACTCACGCTAATGCGGCGCTGCGGCCCTTCATCAGGCAACCGGTCTTTTTCCGTTGTAGGACTGCCCATCAAAAAGTTACCGGCATCAATGGGTACCATTTTGCATTGCAGTGTTGAGTTAGGTAAAGTGAATTTGTAAGCGACAAATAATTTGGCTGAATCCTGGGCTACCATCCACTGGCAATAACCAAGGCATAATAAAGAGGCAAGTAATTTCTTCACAATCAATTAAAAAATTTAGGGTGAAAGTTACACAATAAATAACAACAAACAGTATTGTTACAATGCTTTATAAAAAGCGTCAAAATTGTTGGTTTTATAAAATGTCAGCTTTCCTTTTTTGTTTTGTCCAATCAGCAAAGCAGCTCCAAAATGATTCGCCAGTTGCTTTGCTTTTTTTATGGAAAGAATGCTACATGCCGTCGCCAGCCAATCCGCATTAGTGCCCTCTTTTGCAATCACTGTTACGTTTCGTTGAAAGGTAACACCATATCCTGAACGGGGATCAATGATATGCGAATACCGTTTTCCTTCATGTTCTATAAATTGGTAGATATCGCCCGACGTAGTAACAGCAGCATGTTGCAGCAACAACTTTCGTGGCAGCATTTCATCCATATTTTCAGGACGGTTGATACCGACAGTCCAGCCAGCCGCTCCCGGCGGAGCGTCGCCCACTGCTATGTCGCCACTTACATTTACGAGTGCCTGTTGTATATTTTTTGTAGCCAGAAAATTGATTATTTTTTGGGCTATCCATCCCTGTGCGATACCGCCCAGGTCCAGTTGCATACCAGCTTGTGTTAACCTTACCTGGCGATGTACCGTATCAAATATCATCTTATCAAAGCCGACCAGTTGCTTATTTTTCAGGACGGCTGCTTTTGTAGCAAACTGCTTTGCCTTTCTGGCACTTCGCCAAAGTTGGGATAACGGACCGATGGTTATATCAAACGCACCATGGCTTGTTTCGAAAGCCATTTTTGATTGCAGCAGAATGTCCCATAAAGCCGGGGAAACATTTACCGGTGAAGCATGTTGCGCAGAAGAGGCGCTCAACCTGGAAAGTTCGCTCGTATCGATATAATCACTAAATATGGCTACAAAGGAATCTGTAAGGTTAAAACATTGAGTGGCTATTTGGTTTGCCTTTGCGCTATCGTCGCAATAAAATACAATGCTAAACGGCGAGCCCATTTTTGATTCAGTAAATGTAAAACGTTTTTGCTGGGCAACGGAAGTACCCGAAACCAACAAACAAATGACTGCGAAAAGGATCTTTGAAAACAATATTGAACTTTTAAAATGAATGTTGGTAAATTTAAGCCACAAAAAACAAAATCATGCAAAGAAGAAAATTTATGCAGCATTCGCTTTTAACCGGCGGTGCACTGTTTGCAGGAAATGCGAGCCTGTTTGCCAACCAAAATACTACTCCCACCGCAATTGATGAAAAGCCATTCAATTTAAATTATGGCATTCATGATGGCATGTTCGGCAACCATGCCGGGGACAATTTTTTAGACCAGATAAAATTCGCCTACGATCATGGCTTCAGGTCTATTGAAGACAATGGTATGAGCGGCCGCAGCGACGACGAACAGAAAAAAATCGGCAACCTGCTGGCTAAGCTTGGCATGGGCATGGGCGTGTTTGTACAGCCCGGCCTGGGCAACGATAGTAATATGCTTGCCGCTGGAAAAGCTGACCAGGTAGAAAAGTTTGTAGCTTCCTGCAAAAAGGCCGTGGAAATCGCCAAACGGATTAACAGCAAACTCGTGACGGTTGTGCCCGGCGACTTTGTACGCGACCTGCCTATTGGTGTTCAAACAGGCAATGTAATTGAAGCTATAAAAAAAGGAACCGCCATTTTAGAACCTGCTGGTATTATAATGGTGCTGGAACCTTTAAGTGATAATCCAAACCTATTTCTGCGTACACCAGACCAGGCGTATGCTATTTGTAAAGCAGTGGGCAGCCCAAGTTGTAAAATATTGTACGACATGTATCATGTACAACGCAACCAGGGCCAAATTATTCCTACAATGGATTTGGTGTATGATGAAATTGGGTATTTCCAGATTGGCGATAACCCACACCGCAACGAACCGGGTACCGGCGAGATGAATTATAAAAATATTTTTAAACACATTTATGGCAAAGGCTATAAAGG
>JANYFI010000128.1 GCA_025362765.1 Ferruginibacter sp.
CAGGATTTAGCAGAAAAAAAATCCTGGATTAAATACGCAAGAGTTAGTTTCATTATACAATGTGCTGCTGTGCTGGCCGTATTTAGCTGTATCTTCTATATTTGTTCGCACCATTATTTAGAATACCTGTATGCATATAAACATACTTCCAAAGAACTGGAATACAAATACCTGCTCGCCTGTATCTGGGAAGACCAGAGTGGTAGTTTTTTGCTTTGGTCTATCTGGCATTGCGTGCTTGGCATTATACTCATCAACAAATCCAAAGAGTGGGAAGCACCCGTAATGTCGGTTGTGAGTTTTGTACAAGTATTTTTAGCTATGATGATTATGGGTGTTTATTTAGGCAGCATTAAAATTGGGAACAGTCCTTTTGTGTTGACCCGTAACGAAATAAACGGACCTATTTTTGGAAGAGCTGATTATTTAAGTTTGATAAAAGACGGCATTGGCCTGAATGTTTTATTACGAAATTATTGGATGGTAATTCATCCGCCGGTATTGTTCTTAGGTTTTGCCTCTACGATAGTGCCTTTTGCTTTTGCCTATGCCGGTATACAAACAAAACGCTTTGGCGATTGGGTAAAACCAGTGCTGCCATACGCTTTATTTAGTGCGGCTGTTTTGGGCGTAGGTATTATGATGGGCGGAAAATGGGCGTATGAATCCTTGTCGTTCGGCGGTTACTGGGCCTGGGATCCGGTAGAAAATGCCTCACTGGTACCGTGGCTTATCTTAGTAGCCGGATTGCATACAATGGTGGTGTATAAAGCAACCGGCCATTCTTTAAGAGCCAGTTATTTATTTGCCATACTAAGTTTTGTTTTCGTTTTATACAGTACTTTTTTAACCCGTACGGGTGTATTGGGTGATACTTCTGTACATGCCTTTACAGAAGCAGGAAAAGCCATGAATATTTTAATATTGACTTTTATGGCGGTGTTTAGTTTGGTGTCGCTCGCTTTATTTTTTATCAATATTAAAAAAATTCCTGCGCTGCATACAGAAGAAGCCACGAGTTCCCGTGAGTTTTGGATGTTTATAGGTTCGCTGGTTTTCTTTTTATCCGCATTGTTCATCAGTGCTAAAACATCTATCCCTGTTATCAATTCTGTTTTCGGTTCAAAGTTTGCGCCACCTGAAGATGCTGAATTTTCTTATAACAAAGTGATGGTACTTGTGGCCGTCATTATAGGTTTACTCAGTGCAGTTACTCAATATTTAAAATATAAGAGTACGCCCACTTCCTACACAGTTAAAAAGCTGGTTCTCCCTACCCTTATCGCGGCGGTAATTACTGCCTTGCTGGCGGTTTTTTATCCGCTCACGTATTACAAACAAGGTCCGGGATTTTTAATTGCCCTGTACTTTGCGTTGTTTGCAACTATCTATTCCGTTGTTGCCAATGGCGCCTACATCTGGAGCGGTTTAAAGGGTAAATTTAAAGCAGCCGGAGGTTCCATTGCCCACCTGGGTTTTACGCTGATGATTGCAGGAATGATTATATCAGCTGGTAATAAAGAAGTGATCAGCATTGAAAAATTTAAGGACTTCAACATTCCGATGGGGATTGATCCGCTTACAAAACAACAGGATGTTGCTTTGGAAAATATCAACCTAATTAAGCAGGTGCCAAAAAAAATGGGACCGTATGATGTGACTTATTTATACGACAGCGCAGGCCATGAAACGGGCAAACGCTTTTATCATTTATTGTTTCAACGCAAGGATGCCGTTACAAAACAAATCACAGAATCATTTGTGCTGAACCCTGATGTATATCTCATGAAGAATAACAACATGAGCAGCAATCCGGATACAAAAAATTATCTATCGCATGATGTGTTTACGTACATCTCCTATGCTATGAATCCCGACAAGGAGAAAGATACCGCTACTTTTAAAATACATGAAGTAGCCAACGGTGATACCATTTTTTACTCAAAGGGATATATGATACTGGATAGTGTGGTAAAAAATCCAGCTTCCAATAAATTTCATATTCCTGTTAATGGGCCTTCTGTAACGGCTGATCTTAGCATTACCAGTAAGGAAAACGAACTGTACAAGGCAGCCCCGATGATAGTGATTGACAGTATGGGTATAAACCAGGTAGATGATACAGTGTATGGCCAAAATCTCTATCTGAAATTTGCAGGAGTAAGCACAGACCAGAAAAGAATTAAAATCGGGGTAAAGGAATCTGATAAGATGATTGATTTTGTAACGCTGAAAGCTTATATTTTTCCATATATCAACCTGGTATGGATTGGTCTGGTAGTAATGGCCATCGGCTTAATCATGAGCATGATTCGCAGGGCTAATCTGTCTTCCAAAGCTGGTGCAATAGCGTTGCTACTTGTCTCGGCTGGGTTATTTTATATGTTTTTACTGGCGAATGCATAGCACGGTAAAACGATGCTATCGCCGAAGATTACAAACGAATATCAACGGTAATGAAAAAACATAATTCGATTGTGCGACCTGACTATTGCAGGTCGCACAATGTTACTTTTAACGCTAGTTGATAAAAGTCTTCCTTAAGATTATTTGCTAACTTTTTCGATTTCGATAGCATCTCCTGTTAAGTCGCCGCTAATCGTTACTTTTTGCCCGATAAATTTAGCCACTTTTTCAGGGTTATTGATGGTATACACTTTTTCGCCAACAACTAATACGGGCTTGGCACCATTAGCAATACATTTTTTGGCACAGGCGGCATGATCTTTATTATTTCCTTTTATACCGCAATCGGAATCGCTGATAAAACCAGTCCATTTTCCCTTATCGCCGGCATTGGCGAAGGCAACAGATAAAGCCATTACAACAAACAAACAGTACTTTTTCATGATGGTAAATTTTAGTGTAATCAAATTTAATCAATTACTTGCTATACTCTATCATTTAATTGCCTTTGTCAGCAGCAACATCCAGTCAAAAACATTGAACTAATTCCAACCCTTTAAACCCAACAATAATCACGAACAAATCGAAGTTTTTTGTTGCTTCGACGAAACATTTTGATGTTTAAACGAAAAGTAAAAATTCAACGGACAATTCATTGCATTTTTACATCAGATAGCGACACTGATTAGGTTTAGTTATCTTTCCAACATCTCTTAAAAAACCGGCAGTTGACTGCATGCTAAATAAAAAGTAAATACATAAAACCAGAAACAATTTTTTATACCCCCGATTAAACCGTACCCTACCATTCACAATGTCCCTTCACAGGGACATTTTTTATGAACGGACAGCATTATCAGTATAAATGTTCATCTGTAAACCTCACGGTGGAGTCTTAATTAGTATTGTAAACGCCGTGAACAGACATCCATAGGGATTTGCCCCAATAATACAGGCAGCAATCGGGTATATGATATTGCAAACTGCGAGCGAATGCCGTAGTCGCATCGTCTAAAATGCCATTCATTACTCTAAGCTATCAAAGGAAATAAAAAAATAATTTAACCGTTTAGTAATATCTGCATTTTTTAAACAGATGCCTTTAAACTGTTTCATTCACGGCAACCCTTGTAAAATGCCGGAAATACTCACCAGGTAAATTGACACTAGTGTAACATCGGCTAACCCGGAACCCTACAATATGAAAACTTTGCAAAACATCTCTCTAAAGAAATGGCTACTGACTTTGGTCTGCTTTCTCTTGCTAACCTCCAGTGAAGCACAGCAATGGTGGAAACCCACCAGAAAAGAATGCTACAGTTATGCAGCATTTGGCCTATCGGGTAGTTCCTATGGTTTCAACCAGGCCATCGAACACCATAGCTATGGTCTTGGAAATAATTTTGTAGATATTTCAAGAAGTTTCAAAAGAAAATACAAAAATTTCGATGGCGGCGATTTCAGGGAAGCCTATTTTGGCAGCACTACATTTTTAGCCTGGACTACAGATGCATTTCATTTAACCAATACATTAGATAAAGCATTTTTAACAACCGGCATTGTGTTGAATACCTGGAACCTGAAAAGTGACTTACTAAAATACCGTAAAAAAGACCGTTGGAAAGTAATTGTTTTTAAAAAAATTCTGTTGCCTTT
>JANYFI010000159.1 GCA_025362765.1 Ferruginibacter sp.
AATTCGTCTTTTATGTTTTGTAAATTTTCCGCTTCCTTTTTTGATGGAGCGGTAATACGCACCATTTCTGCTCCAGCTTCAATACAACGAATGGTTTGTTCCACTGTGGCTATGGTATCCATGGTATCAGTGGTAGTCATGGTTTGTATACGTATGGGATGGTTATTCCCCAGCAGTAAATTGCCAATTTTTACTTCTCTTGTTTTAAGGCGCTTATAGCCGGCTAATGATTCACAATACCATTGCATAAATATAATATTATTGAAGTATTTTTTATCTTATGGCAGGCTGGTAATACCTACGACCTTGCCTATATACAAAATAACAATAAAAAAGCAGGGGTTGTTTGCCCTGCTTCATTTCTTTTTTTTACCAATCTTTTTCCGGCTTTTCAGGTGAGGCCGCATCTACTCTTCTCAATTTATTTTGCAGATTCTTTTCCTGTTGTAACAACGCCTTTAACTTCTCTTCAGCTTCCTTTTGCGTCATCTTGCTGGGTTGTGGTTTAGGTTGTTCGTTGTCCTTGTTCTGTTGTTGTTGCTTATCTTTTTGCTTGTCGTCTTTCGGTTTCTTTTTGTCTTTATCCTGCTGGTCTTTTTGCTGCTGTTGTTTTTGTTGCTGCAATAAAGCCTTTTGCAAATTAAACCGGGCATCCTCATCAGCCGGATTTAACCGAATGGCATTTTTATAGGCATCAATACATTCCGGCAATTTTTTGTTATTCTGCAAACTAACTCCTTTGTTATACCAGGACGCCGACTGCTCGGTTTTTAGTTTACTGGATTTTATAGCCGCATCGTATGCCAACAGGGCTTCTTCGCTATTGCCTTTTTTGTACAAGGCGTTGCCAAGATTATATTGTGCTTTTTCATTTGCCGGTTCTTTATCTGCCGCCTTTTTGTAATTTTCAGCCGCTATATCATACTCTTTCTTATTGTACGCATCATTTCCATTTTTTATCAACGTATTACTATTTTGCCCAAAAAGAAAACAGGGCAATATAAGTACTGCAGTCAACATAGCAGTTTCTTTTTTTACGATTACTTTTTTTAATACTGTACTTTTTTTTACCTCCGTAATAAAAAATTCAGCGATCAATAAAAACAAAGAAAGACTCAACAACCAGGGGAAAAAGTTTCTAAAGTTTACCAGCGAGTTCTCTGTGACAGAACGTTGCCCCATACTTTTCAATTGTTTATCCATTGCGTCCACAATTTCATCCGTATTGGTAAAAAGTTGGTATAATCCGTTACCATTTCCTGCGATAGATCTTAATTCTTCTTCGTTCAGTTTTGTCACCACCGGCCGGCCTTCGGCATCTGTTTTTGTCTGGCCCGTGGCAGGGTCAATAATGGTTGTTCCCTCTGGAGATCCGATGCCAACAGTATTGATCATCACTCCCTCATCAGCCATGGCTTTTGTGATTTTTTCGGCTGTTTTATCATGGTCTTCCCCATCACTAATGAGTACGACAGATTTGTATTTTTTTTCTTTGGTATTAAAGGCAGCATAACACATTTTTAATGCATCGCCAATTACTGTTCCCTGCGTAGGCACTACGTCTGGTGTGGCGGATGACAAATACATTTTTGCAGCGGAATGATCTGTTGTTAGCGGCATTTGTAAATAAGCACGGCCTGCAAAAACCACAATACCTATTCTGTCATTTGGTAATTTATCAATCAGTTTAGAGATAAACTGCCTGGCCCTTTCCAGCCGGTTTGGCTTTACATCATCAGCAAGCATACTCTTACTTACATCCAGGGCAATCATTACATCAATACCGCTTCGGTTCACCATAGTACTGCCTTGTGGAATGCGGGGATTGGCAAGTGCCAGCACACCGGCAATAAAGGCCGTTGTAATCAGCAAAAATTTTATAAAATATTTCGACGGACTGTAATCCTTTATCAACTGTTTTACCAGTGCAGTATCTCCGATTTTTTTGATGGTATTTTTTTTATTGCGGAGAACAAATACATATAGCAATATCATGAGCGGAACAAGCGCCAATGCAAACAAATATTCTATGTGCTGAAAATGAACCATGCTACAGTTACTACTATTTAATAAAGAAAACGTTAGAGATTGAAGTTCAAAAATATCGCCTTTAGCTGTGTAAGGCTGTGAAAACAATCACAAATTCCTGATTAACTGTTTTACATTCTTCCGTTAAAGAAGCCAAGTTGCTTTAATATTCCTTTTGTGATAGTTAACCGCACAGTTTTCATATCAATTGCAGGATCAGCTGATTTCACCAGCGTTACAAAAAAATACGGGTGCTTATTTTCTTCTATCCAGCCAACCACCCAGCCAATATTATTATTATTTTCATCAAATCCCCAGCCTGTTTTATAGCTTAAAGTATAGGCGGTATTATCTTCCTGCAACATTACATCTCTTACAATTTGCTGGGTTCTTTTTTGAAAAGGCAATTGATCAAAATACAATCGTTTCATCAATCCCAATTGTTCGTCTGGTGAAATCTTCAACTGGTTATTGAGCCAAAAGCTGTCTATTTTATCCCCCAGGTTTTTATTGCCGTAACCAATTGAGTCTATCCAAAGTTTCATAGTATCCTTTCCAATACGACGGGCCACTTCCTGGTAGTAGGGTACACAACTTACTTTAAAAGCTTCTTCCATTGTCATATCCTTATTCCAAGCTTCAACACTCCGCTTAATACCATCCCATTTTATCACCATTTTTTCATCGGCAATAACACCCGTTTCCAAACCAATTAAAGAATTTACAATTTTAAATGTAGAAGCCGGTAATACTCTTGCTGTGTCCATCGCCAGGTTATACACGGTTACCTTACCATCAGTGTTACTTAACATGGTAAAACACCCTTCTACCTTATTGTCGTCAAAATATTTTTTCAGACTGTCATCTACTTTAGCCCTGTTTACAGAGCAGGAAGAAAGTGCAATCAATAATACAAAACAAGCAATTTTCGATAAATAAATAATGGTTTTTTTCATAATAAGTTTAAATATCAACACCTCTTTTAAAAGTTGTTTCAGATTGTCAGGGTTTACTGTCAAGGTGCTGTGCGGTTGCTTCCAGCGTTTCGTAAAATTCTGTACCATATTTTCTTATCAGCGCATCTTTTAGGAAAACTTATACCGGCACTTTTAATTTTTTTCCCAG